>JAFRIG010000012.1 GCA_017432895.1 Erysipelotrichaceae bacterium
AAAGAACATCATTTATTCATTCACGCAAGATACAGGTCATGGATTTCCTGCCGGAAAGCACGATTATCTTATCCCGTGTCTGAAGCATAGGATCCAGGGCTGATTCTGACCCCTGGTTTTCATAAAGTTTTGACACTACCTGCACAGCTGCATCAGGATCTCTTCGTCCGTATAGTAGCGGGATGTGGTGTAAGTCCGCAGTTTGTTGCTGGAAGTGATGACAGGCATCTTGGCACAGAGCGGATTGTTCATGAACATCAGCGGACAGATGTAGGACAGGATGACACCGGTCTTCTGCAGACGCGGATAGTAGTCGGTTTCCCTGAACTTTGCAATGACGGCCGGCGCAGCAGTAAAGACCGTGGGGATCAGGACTTTATCGTGGGAATATTTGTCCAGTTGCGTCTCGATCTTTTCAGTCCAGTCTTTCAGCTGCTGAAGGGACATGTGCGGGCAGCCCATGAAGCATAGTTTTGGTTTGGCATCCGCATTCTTCCAGACGACAGGGTAGGAGTTGTAGACTCTTTGCAGTTCGGCATCGTCGATGACGTATTCTTTGACGTTTTCCTTAAGCAGACTGCGGCCGGCTTCAACGGCTTCCGGGGTCAGATTCTCGATATGATAGAGACCGACGGCACCGTTGGATGCGGTGGCAGCACCGAAATCCTTGAGATAGGTGCAGGCTTCTTCGTTGAGCTCTTTACCCAGCCATTTATCCAGACCCACCACATAAGGAACATCTTCCATGACCTTCATGCCGATGGCGGAACCCAGAAGCTGGGCTTCCGGCTTTTTGCTGGTTTCGATCTTCACGATCCAGTCCGCCTTGCGGCCTTCGTCGGTCAGTAAGCCGAAATAGGGAACATAGCCGACGATGGAACCCATGATGTCAATGATACCGGAATTGCGATTGCAGCGGGCACCCAGGACCGAATTGGCATAGACGACCGCCGAAGATTCCGACCAGGAAAGTACCTCGCCTTTTTTAGGCGTATTGCCGACCTCCGACATGTAGCAGGTACAGGTGAAGGCATCCTTTTCCAGCAGACCCAGTTCATTGAGCTGCTTTTCGTAGAAGTCCTGCTTGGAATACATGAAATGTTTGAAGATGAGATCCTGCAGGAAACTGGTGGGGACATTGGGATCCAGAGGCCTGGGGTCGACCGTGAATTTCTGATTGGATCTGACGCCTTCTTTAAGCAGAGTATCCATCAGCTCGTAGACCGGTTTCATAACTCCCAGTCCAAACGATGTAACTAAATGATTGTATTGGGAACTTACCTCGACCATTCTGGTGGCATCAAAGGCCTGACCGTACATGACCAGGGTCTTCATGACCTTGGCCAGGGTCTCGCCTTTAGCACCGTTGAGGAGGTCTTCCTGTTGTTTTGTCAGTTGCATATCTTTCTCCTTAGATCTTCATAGCGACTTCGTAAGCCCGCCAGATGACGGATCTGAGATTGCCGACTTCACGACAATCACCGACAAGTCTGATCCGGCCGTTTTCTTTAGCCAGCGGGGCAGGGATATAACCCGCTGATGAGATGACGCTGTCGCAGGCAACGCTGATCTCTTTATCGCCCTGCATGCAGATCACTTTATCGTCTTCCACGGCTTTCACCGTCGTGTTGAGATAGACCGGCACCTTGTGCAATTCAAACCATTCCCGCAGATAGGAACTGTTGGCCAGACAGACACCGGTCTGGGCGATGAGGTCGTTTTTCATTTCGATGATGCTGACGTTCTTACCCTGCAAGGCAAGTTCGTAAGCTATCTCGCAGCCCGTCAAACCCCCGCCGATCACCGCGACATTTTCTTTGACCGGTGTACCGTTGAGGAAGTCACAGGCTTCGATCGTTTTATCGAAACCCGGAATATTGAGCTTTCTGGCCACGGCTCCGGTAGCGATGACGATGTCTTTGCCGTTAAACCGTTCAAGGTCTTCGATCTTTTTATTCAGATGGATCTCGATAGCCAGATCTTCCATCGTCTTGCGGTACCACTTCAGCAGATCACGCAGTTTTCCTTTATAGGATTCCTTGCCGGCAGGGATGAAGACGCCGCCAAGCTGGTCACCGGCTTCATAGATGATCGGCTTATGACCGCGCAGTTTCAGGACTCTGGCCGTCTCCATGCCGCCGATGCCGCCGCCGATGATGATGACTTCCTTAGGTGATTGAGCCTTTCTGATGTAGTGCTTGTCGGTCTGCATCGTTTCGGCATTGATGGCACAGCGGGCCAGATGCAGGGAATCGGATAAGGCCTGATCGTTTGGTACCCCTTCATAGTGGCACATATTGAAACAGCCGTTGTGACACAGGATGCAGGGCCTGATGTCTTCTTCCCTTCCTTCCATGAGCTTGGTGATCCAGGTGTTGTCAGCCAGAAACTGGCGGGCAAAACCGGCACCGTCGATCTTGTTTTCCGCGATGG
Organism: Erysipelotrichaceae bacterium; assembly: GCA_017432895.1. Classification (GTDB taxonomy): domain Bacteria; phylum Bacillota_I; class Bacilli_A; order Erysipelotrichales; family Erysipelotrichaceae; genus Colivicinus. Next base: position 2,434 of record JAFRIG010000012.1, read on the forward strand.
CTTCAGCAGCTGTCTTAGGATCCAGACGTCCTGCCGCGACGACCGGGATATCGGTATATTTGCGAATATTTATGACATCTTCGAGATTGCAGTTTTCCGGCATATAGATCGGTGGATGAGCCCAATACCAGGCATCATAAGTGCCGTTGTCGCAGTTGAGCATATCGTAGCCGGCTTCCTGCAGGAATTTTACGGCCTGGATCGATTCTTCCATGTCTCTGCCGACTTCGGTGTACTCTTCCCCGGGCAAAGCACCTTTGCGGAAGTCCTTGGTCTTGGAGATGACGGAATATCTTAAGGAGACCGGGAAGTCCGATCCGCATTGTGCCTTGATGGCTTTGACGATCTCGGCTGCAAAACGATAGCGATTTTCCAGTGATCCGCCGTATTCGTCAGTCCGTTTGTTGACATACTTGAGGGTGAACTGGTCCAGCAGATATCCTTCATGGACCGCATGGACTTCGACACCGTCAACGCCGGCATCCTTCAGCTTTTTGGCGGTCTTGGCGAAAGCTTCGATGAATTCCCGGATCTCTTCCTTGCTCATCTCACGCGATGGGACTTTATCGGACCAGCGGTTGGGAGAAGGCGAAGCGGAAGCTGTGATCTTATCGAGGTCCATAAAAGGCTTGGACACGGTCCTTAATATCGGGTTGGTGTAGAGGGTCTCCATCATTTTGGAAACGGTGAAGGAACGTCCGAAACCCGCCGTCAGCTGAACGAAGAGCTTGGCACCGGTCTTGTGAAACTCAGGCATCCAGTTCTTCAGGTCCTCATACATCCTGTCGTTCTTATAAAGCCATTGGCCAAACATCGGATTGTAGACCGGCTGACAACCCGGCAAAACCAGTCCGCAGTTGTTTTGAGCGACCTGCAGGATGAACTCGGCTCCGGCTTTGTCGAAGTGGTTGTTTTCCATCCAGCCCAGCAGATTGGTTCCGCCCATGGAAGTCATGACGAAACGGTTCTTTATTTCGACGTTTCCGATCTTCCAGGGAGTAAACAAAGATTCATATGCCTTGTCGATAGATTCCATATTATTAAAACTCCTATATTGTGAAAATTTTAACATATATGGACTAACGTTACAAGCAGTCTGAGACAAGATGAAACAAGAGTCAAACACGCAAACAGTTCCGGTGTAAGTGGAAGAGACCGGAAATAAGCAGGATGCCTTGAGACTATGGTCGATGGCGGTAATGAGCGGACACAGCTATGCCTTATATCGCCTCGGTTTCCTCTTCAAGAGTCATCCCGAGATCAGCCGGTATTGTTTTACGGAAGCTTTAAAGCGAGGCTATCAGAACGCACAGTATCAGCTGTAACGATCTGACATAGATCAGTAAACATCCAAGTATTTTAACAGCCCTATATATTGAACTTGGCAGTCTGAGCATGTATAATTTTATTGTTTAAATATAAACAATAAAAGGAGAGGCGTTGTTAGCTTTATTAGAGAATGTTTACGGAGCCAAGGGACTCTACCAGCAGCTGTTAGGACCCTTGTGCAAAAAATACGATCTGACCGATACGGAGCTTATCATCCTTTTGTATCTGGCCGATCGCAATCCGGCAGATACGGCGACCAAGATCATCAGATCGCAGCGCTTAAAGAAAGCCGTCGTCTCCGTTTCGATCGACGATCTGGAGAAAAAGGGACTGATCTCCAGCTACTATCAGGAAAACAACCGGCGGACCAAACACCTCAAGGTCAATGAAGAAGCCAAACCCATCATCAAAGCGGCACGCAAGATCCAGGACGAGTATTATGAGACTCTGACGCAGGGTCTGAAGAAAGAAGAGATAGATCTTTTGAACAGCTTGATTAAGAAGGTCAACCGGAACATAAGCAGGTGTCCGTTATGAAACTGAAGATCTATACGCTGACCGCTTCCATTGCGGCCATCCTGGCTGTCTTCTTCGTCTTCATCGATTATAGGATCTCCTTAGGCATCGTGTTGTCAGCCGGCTTCTCGCTGCTGAACATGCTGATGCTGTCGCAATCCATGAAGGCTCTGATGGATTCGCAAGGTACTAATTATTCTTCGATGATCTCCGGCAACATCATCCGCTTCGCGCTGCTGATGGCTGTCGTGTTCATCGCTATCAAAAATCCGCAGCTGTTTTCGATCTATGGGGTCGCAGCCGGATTCATACTGTTTCTGATCGCGTTAGTCATTGACGCGGTCTCCCGGAAAGGAGGATAAAGGCATGCAGTTACAAAGTACGGTCTTACCGATCATCATCATCACGCTGTTTATGGCTGCTTTACTGTTCTATGTGAACCGCAAGCTGACAGCATTTGATCCGCTGTCCAAGCCTACAGGTGTTGTATTGCTGATGATCATGTATGCCCAGACCATCGACAATATGGTCAAAAGCAAGACGAACGAAAAGGTGGCCAAATATCTGACACCCTACATCATGACGGTGGCAGCCTATATCTTCTTAAGCAACATCGCCGGCCTGTTCTCACTGGAGACGCCGACTTCCAATCTGTCGGTGACCCTGGTTTTGGCGGCGATCACCTGTGTGCTGATCGAAGTCTACTCAGCAAAGGAAAGAGGCTCCAAGGATTACATCAAGAGCTGGTTTGAACCCTTTGCGCCGTTTGTGATCTTGAACGTCATGTCGAAGTTCTCGACGCTGCTGTCACTGTCACTGAGGCTGTTTGGTAACATCCTTTCAGGTGGCATATTGATGTCGGTCATCTATCAGATGCTTGCGGCGATCTCAAACAAGATCCCCTTCATCGGAAATTTCAATATCGTAGGCGTAGCGATAGCCCCGGTCCTGCATTTCTATTTCGACCTGTTCTCAGGAGTAATGCAGGCATTCATCTTCATTACGTTGTCAATTTCCTTCATCAGCAAGGAATTGCCCAATAAATAAACAGGAGGAATCATATGGAAAAAGCGTTAATGGCATTTGCAGCAGCTCTTTGTGTCTGCGGCGGCTGTGTCACCGGTATCATGGAAGGCAAAGTCGCGATCAAGGCTGTCGAGTCTATCGGCAAGAATCCGGATGCAGCCGACAAGATCCAGTCGATGGCTATTGTCGGTGCGGCGATCTCGGAGACCTGTGCTATTTACTGTCTGCTTGTCGCTTTCCTGATCATCTTTATCTTAGGAGCATAAGATGCAGATCGTAGATATTCTGGAATTACTGATTCCCGATGTCTGGACCAGCATCACGCAGCTTTGTGCGACGGCACTTCTGTTTTTCCTGATGTACAAGCTGGCCTGGAAACCGGTCAAGAAGATCCTGGATGAAAGAAGCCGTTTCGAGCAGCAGAAGCTCGATGAAGCGGCGGCTTTGAAGGAAGAAAACGAGAAGGTCAACAAGCAGGCCAAGCAGATCATTTCGGAAGCCAACCGTTCGGCTGAAGAGATCGTCAAAGAAGCCCGGGAAGAAGGCCGGATCGCCAAAAACGAACTGATCGAAGAAGGCAAGAAGGAATCCGCACAGCTGCTGGAGAATGCCCGTCACGAGATGGATCTGCAGCGTTCCAAGATGATGGAAGATCTGCGTTCCGAGATCGTGGAGACGGCTATTTCGGCGGCGGAAAAGATCCTGGAAAACAAGGTCGATGCGCAAAGCGAAAAAGAAAGCATCAATTCTTTTGTCAAGGAAGTAATCGGTAAATGAGTTTAAGTATCAGAAGCTATGCCCAGAACCTGATGGAACTGTACAATCAGGAGAACATGGTCGAGATCGCTTTTGAAGATCTGAAGATGATCAACGATGAGCTCAACGTCAATGAAGAGCTGTTTCGCTACATCAATTCGACTGATTACTCTAACGCCCAAAAGATCGTCAGGATTCAGGAAGCATTAAACAATGAAGTTTATCAGTCCGTATTGAACGGACTGTTTCTGGTGCTCGACTCTATTCCCCGCAAGCACCTGGAAGATGACCTCATCCATGAATTTCTGGTCTACTACTACCAGACCCGTGGCATCATTTTGGGTTGTGCATACAGCGCCAAGAAGCTGGAAGAAAGCGATCTGCGGACCCTGGAGATCGCCTTTACCCAGAAGCTGGGCAAAAGGATCAAACTGGAAAACAAGATCGACAAGAGCCTATTAGGCGGTGTTAAGGTCATCATCAACGATGAAGTCTGGGATGGTTCCTACCGTTCAAGGATGAATGGCCTCAAGGAATCGCTGTTAAAGAAAGAAATGGACACTGAAGCAAGCGACCTGGGCCTCGACTTAAAAGGCGAGATCGACAGTTTCGACTTGCACAATGTCCGTACCGATTCCAACATGACCACCGGCTATGTCACCAGTGTGGCTGATGGCGTCGCCAACATCTCCGGTATCTATTCGGCTATGGCCGGTGAGTTATTGACTATCGGCGAAACCAAGGCGATGGTCATGGACCTGGAGGAAGACAATATCGCGGCCGTACTTTTAGGCAACGACAAGGATATCGTCAAAGGTACACAGGTCTCCGCTACCGGCAAGGTCGTGGAAATACCGGTAGGCGATGAACTTTTAGGCCGAGTGGTCGATGCCTTAGGCCGTCCTATCGATGGCAAAGGCACGATCAGATATACGGAGACCCGTCAGATCGAAGTCGCGGCACCCGGTGTCATTGACCGCAGTCCGATCAATGAACCCTTACAGACCGGCATCAAGATCATCGACTCGATGATCCCTATCGGCAAGGGCCAAAGAGAACTGATCATCGGCGACCGTCAGACCGGCAAGACCGCTTTGGCTATCGATACGATCATCAATCAGCGCGGCAGAAACGTCAAATGTATCTACGTGGCGATCGGCCAGAAGAATTCGACCGTCGCTCAGATCATTGAAAAACTTAACAGTTTCGGTTCCATGAGCTATACGACCGTGGTCGTAGCCGGAGCCAGTGAACTGGCCTCCTTACAATATATAGCCCCGTACGCCGGCTGCAGCATTGGCGAATACTGGATGAATAAAGGGGAAGACGTCCTGATCGTTTACGACGATCTTTCCAAACATGCGGTAGCCTATCGAACACTTTCATTACTATTAAGAAGGCCTCCGGGCCGAGAAGCTTTCCCGGGCGATGTCTTCTACTTACATTCAAGACTGCTGGAAAGAAGCGGCAAGCTTTCCGAAAGACTCGGTCAGGGTTCTTTGACGGCTTTACCGATCATCGAGACCCAGGCAGGGGATATCTCAGCCTATATTCCGACCAACGTCATTTCGATCACGGATGGTCAGATCTTCTTACAGACGGAGATGTTCAACAGCGGTATCAGACCGGCCATCGATTACGGTCTTTCCGTTTCCCGTGTCGGTTCAGCTGCCCAGATCAAGGCGATGAAGAAGGTCTCTTCCTCTTTGAAGCTCGACCTTTCCCAATACCAGGAAGTGTTAGACTTTGCCCAGTTTGGATCGGACCTTGATCCTTCGACCAGAGCCAGGATCAACCATGGTTCCCATTTGGTGGAAATGCTCAAACAGCCTCAATACCAGCCCATGCAGACGACCGATCAGATCGTCTTGCTGCTGGCGGCGAAACTGGGCCTGCTGGATGAGATCCCGCTAAGCGATATGAAGGAATATGAGAAAGAACTGCTGGAAGAAGTCAACAGCGTTCATGGCGATCTGATCAGACAGATCGCGGAAAAGAAAGATCTCGATGAGGAAACTTTAGAGAAGCTTTCCTCGATCATCACGATCTACACGACTCAGTTCAGACTGATGGATTAGGATAATGCCCGGACAGATAAGCGCGATAAAGAAAAGACTGCAGAGCGTCAATTCGACGCAGAAACTGACCAACGCTACCGAACTGGTGGCGACGGTCAAGCTGCAGAAGTACAATATCAAGACGCAGTTGAATGAGGAGTATGCGAAAAACCTCAGGCGTTTTATCATGCACGCGTTAAAAGGAACTCCTCCGGAGAAAGAGGACAATCCCTATCTGGTCGAACACGAGATCCACAATCCCTTGTATATCATCATCACTTCCAATTCCGGTCTTTGCGGCAGCTACAATCTGGAAGTCCTGAAATTCGTCGAAGAGAATGTTTCCAAGGATGTTCCGATCTTCGCGATCGGTACCATCGGCTACAACTGGCTGATGAAAAACGACTACCTGGTCGTCAAGCGCTACGATGAGCTCGAAGACCTGCAGCCCAGCATCCTCAACACGCTGATCGACAATATCCTGACGCTGTTTTCGAAATTCGAAATGAACGAGATCAACGTCGTCTATACCAAATACGTCAACACTCTCACCTACACTCCGACCCTCATGAAACTGCTGCCTTTGCATTTTGAGGAAGATATGGATGATGAGGAGATCCTGCTTGAGCCCAGCCGCAATGAAGTGCTCAATGAGCTGATCCCGATGTATGTCTCTTCGCAGATCTATGTCGCTTTCCTGGAAGCCAAGACTTCCGAGAATGCCGCCCGTCGCAATGCCATGAACCTGGCCAACAAGAATGCGGAAAAACTGATCGGCGAACTGCGTCTCAACTACAACAAGGCCCGTCAGGCCGCCATCACCCAGGAGATGAACGAGATCGTCGCTTCGGTGCGTAAAGAAAGAAAGGAAGAATCATGAACGAAAACATAGGAGAAGTCGTACAGGTAATCGGTCCGGTCGTGGACATGCGTTTCACCGACAGACTGCCCAAACTGTATAATGCCATCGTCATTCCTTTCGGGGACGATACGATAACCTGCGAAGTCGAACAGGATATCGGTGACGATAAAGTCAGATGTATCGCCCTTTCTCAAACCAACGGTCTGACCAGAGGCATGCGGGCTTACGATACCGGCAAGGCCATTCAGGTGCCGGTGGGAAGAGATATTTTAGGCAGGATGTTCAATCTTTTGGGTCAGCCCATTGACGGCCTGGAAGAGCTGGATCCCAATGTCGAAAAAGACATCATCCACAAACCCGCACCATCCTTCGAGCAGCAGCGGACCAAAGTCGAGATCCTCGAGACCGGTATCAAAGTCGTCGACCTGCTTTGTCCCTATATCAAAGGCGGCAAGATCGGCCTTTTCGGCGGTGCCGGTGTCGGCAAGACGGTTCTGATGCAGGAACTGATCAGATCGATCGCCGTTGAACATGACGGTCTATCCGTCGTGGCAGGAGTTGGGGAAAGGACAAGAGAAGGAAATGACCTCTACTATGAAATGAAGGAAAGCGGCGTTCTGGAAAAGACGGTTCTGGTCTATGGCCAGATGAATGAATCGCCCGGCGCCAGAATGAGAGTGGCGCTTTCGGCTCTTACCATGGCCGAACATTTCCGTGATGTCGATCGTCAGGATGTCCTCTTATTTATCGATAATATCTTCCGTTTCTCGCAAGCAGGTTCGGAAGTTTCCGCTCTGTTAGGGCGTATGCCTTCAGCCGTCGGCTATCAGCCGACTTTGGCCACCGAAATGGGTGAACTGCAGGAACGCATCACCTCGACCAGGAACGGTTCCATCACTTCCGTTCAGGCCATTTATGTGCCGGCGGATGATTTGACCGACCCGGCGCCGGCGACGGCTTTCGCTCACCTGGATGCCAAGACGGTCCTGGATCGTAAGATCGCTTCCGCGGGTCTTTATCCGGCTGTCGATCCTTTACAATCGACATCCAGAGCTTTAGATCCCAACGTGGTCGGCGAGGAACACTATCAGACCGCTTTGGAAGTTTTGAAGATCTTGCAGAAGTATCACGATCTGCAGGATATCATCGCGATCCTTGGCATCGATGAGCTTTCCGATGAAGACAAGGCCATCGTCAACAGGGCCAGAAGGATACGAAACTTCCTGTCGCAGCCTTTTGCGGTCGCGGAAAAATTCTCCGGCATGGAAGGCCGTTTCGTGAAGATCGAAGATACGATCAGATCCTTCAAGGAGATCCTGACCGGCAATTACGATACCTATCCGGAAGAAGCTTTCATCTACTGTGGCAGCATCGAAGATGTGATCGCCAAGGCAAACAAAGGATAAGCCATGCAGTTTAAAACGGATCTGATAACCTATAACGGCGTCTACCGTTCCATCATGACCGAGAAGCTCAACATCCCTTCTCCCGATGGCAGACGTACGATACTGGCCAACCACATGCCGATCATGATCCCTTTACAGATCGGGGTCATCGAGACCGATGAGGATGGCGTTTTGAAACACTATGCCATCAATGGCGGAGTCTTATATTTCCGTGACAATGTCGCGGAGATCGTGGCCGATGCGGTCATGGATGTGGAAGAGATCGATGTCGAAATGGCTTTGGAAGAAAAGGCCGCCCAGGAAGAAAAGCTGGCCAAGGCCAAGCGGGACAACGAACGCATCCGGGCCAGATACCGGATCGAAGTTGCCGAAAACCTGTTGAAGGCAGCCGAAAAATATATCACAAAATAAAACAGCGGATCAATTTGATCCGCTGTCGCTTTCTATTCCTTTGGCAAAGATTGGAGATACCTGTGCATGGCTTCCGCCGTGACCTTGGAAGCGGCGACCGCTTCAACGACGGTCTTGGCCCCGGAGACGACATCGCCCGAAGTGAAGACACCGGGTCTGGTGGTCTGGCCGTTCTCATCGGCTACCAGCAGGCCGTTTTTATTTACTTCCAGGCCTTTGGTGGTAGAGACGATACGGTTCATGGCTCCCTGGGAGACGGAGACGATGACGCTGTCGGATTCGTAGAGCTTTTCGCTGCCTTCGACTTTTTCGACTTTGCCTTCTTCGTTGACGATCGTATCGGCGAAGATGACACCGTTATCTCTTATCTCGATCGGGGCCTTGTTGAACTCGAAACGAACACCTTCAAGCTGTGCATAGGAGAACTCGTATTGGGAAGCGGAAACTTTATCGCGGCGGGCGAAACAGGTGACGTTGCGCGAACCTTTTCTGATCGCGGTTCTAGCGACATCCATGGCGGCGTTGCCGACACCGATGACGATGACATTATCACCGAGGTGATAGACCTCCGGGGAGACCAGATAGTCGATCGCAAAATGGACATTGCCAAGGGATTCGCCTTTGATGCCCAGGGTCTTGGGACGCCAGGTACCGGTACCGACGAAGATGGCCTTGTAGCCGTCTCTGAACAGGTCGTCGATGGTGATCGAAGTGCCGATGGTCGTATTGGGACGGACCTTGATGCCTTTGAGTCGCAGATGGCGGTATTCAAAATCATCCAGGACCGATTTCGGCAATCTGAATTCCGGGATGCCATAGCGCAAGACACCGCCGATCTTGTCGTGGATGTCGAAGATCGTCACATCGTAGCCATAACGGGCCAGTACGACGGCGATCGTAAGTCCGGCCGGACCGGAACCGACGATGGCGACCTTGATGCCGTTGGAAGGTTTGGGACCTTCAGTCATCTGATTGGCATAGGTCGTGGAGATGTAGTTCTCGATCGTCGAGAAGTGGACCGGTGAACCCTTGATGCCCAGCACACAATGACCTTCACACTGATTCTCGTGGTTGCAGACCAGGGAACACACGGTGGTCAGGGGGTTGTTTAAGAAAAGCATCTTGCCGGCTTCATTGAGCTTGTTTTCTCTTAACAGTCTGATCGCTTCCGGAATGTTGGTGTTGATCGGACAGCCCTTGCGGCACATCGGGTTCTTGCATTGCAGACATTTGTTGGCTTCATCCATTACATGTAAGGCCATTGTATTTCCTCCTTCTCACATATCATTATGGCAGACGATCTTGATTTTTTAGTAGATGATCTCGTATTTCCCATTGCAGTTAATGATCCTAGTCTGCTTGTGTTCCAGTTCTCTTTTCAAGCGGAAGTCATAACGCAAATGGACATGACCATAGAGCCAGAAACGGGGATGGAGCTCATTGAGCAGTTTTTCAAAACATTCAAAACCCTGATGGGCATAATCTTCCATGTCGCCGTAGCCTTTGATCGGAGCATGTGTGACGACGATGTCGACCCCGCCGGCTTTGAGGATCTTGGCTCTGAGTTTGCGGATCCTTCTTTGCATCTGGACTTCAGTGTACTGGTACTTGTCCTGCGAGTAGCGGTAGGAACCGCCAAGACCCAGGATCCTGATACCCTGATAGATCACCAGGTCGTCGTCGATGCAGATGCAGCCACCGGGTTCTTCAATGTCATAGCGGCCATCGTGGTTGCCATGGACATAGAACAGGGGTTTGTTGGACATCGTGACCAGGAATTCAAGATACTCGCTCTTGAGATCACCGCAGGAAATCAGGAAATCGGTGTCCTTGAGTTCACTGCGGGCGTATTCGGAATATAATCCGAGATCCTCTTCGTCAGCCAGGCACATGATCCGATAGGGACCATGTCCGTAGCTTAAACGCAGCTTATTTGATGCTACCGCTTTGTCCAAGGAGGTATCGTTCATAGCGGAAAGTTCTTCATAGCCATAGAGTTCCAGCAGGGCCAGAAAACAGTCACCCTCTTCGCCGGTGATCTTGTGGTGTTTCAGATGACTTGAGACCCGGCCATAGAGACCGACGATATCGATCCTTTCCCTTCTGGTCCAGACGTGATCTTCTTCAAAGCCTAACAGTTTCTGAAAACGGGAATAGTATTCTCCTTTGGAAAACTGGATGGAATAAAGTTTCGATAGTTCATAGTAATTAAGAAAACTCTGATACCTGCGTACCGCCATCATATCCTTATTAGGCGGCAGAAGTCTGGTGACTTCGAGTGTGATAAAGACGGCACCATAGGACTTTAAGACCGAGACCCGCTTGTTGCCTTCCAGGATGTAGAAGCGCCCCAGGTATTCATAGGCTGTGGGTGCTTCGGCAATACCGGTATCGGAAAGGTGATAAGCGCAGACTTCCCGCCATTTGGCCGCAAACTCCGTTCCCGGTTTGAGCAGGGGCATGAAGTCCGCTGAAAAAGACAGGGTCCGGGCTGAAGTCTTGGTGCCAACGATGAGGTCGGCAGGCACATCGATCTCACCCAGATACTGGCTGGAACAGTCATAGTCATTGACGATCTCGTCGAGGACCTCCGGATGAAGAGGCAGATCCTGTCGTCTGTTTCTTCTTAATGTCTTTCTTCCCCGCTTCAGAGCGTAGAGGTATTGATCATATGTTTCACTAAGGTTTTCCACATCTATATTATGCCCGAAAATGTGTCATGTTCTTTACGAAAATAAAGATAAAAGAAGGTCTTTGTCATTATAATATAAGCAAGGAGACAGAGAATGGACAATTTAAATATTGAAATGACTAAAGCCCCCAGCAGACCGATCAAGGTAGTACAGTATGGCGGAGGCAATTTTTTGCGCGCCTTTGTCGATTATTTCTTCGACCTGGCCAATGAAAAGGGACTGTTTGACGGCAGTATTGCCATTGTTGAATCGCTGGAAAGAAGCAATGTCGACCGCTTTAAACAACAGGATTGTCAATACACTCTGCAGCTAAGAGGCAATGTCAATGGCGAAGAGTATGTCGAAACCCGCGTGATCACTTCTTTGGCCAAGGCCGTGACAGTCTTCCATGATTATGAAGAGTATGTCGCTTTAGCGAAAGAGGAAGAACTTCGTTTCTTTGTTTCCAATACGACGGAAGCGGGTATCGTCTTTAACGGTGAAGATAAATTCGAAGACAAGTTTCATGTGACGTTCCCGGCCAAGCTGACGCAGTTCTTGTACGAACGCTACAAGGCTTTTGATGGGGCCATGGACAAGGGTCTGATTATGTTGCCGGTGGAGCTGATCGATGACAATGGCATCGTCTTAAAGAAATATGTGAAAGATTATATCGAACTATGGCAACTGGAAGAAGGCTTCAAAAACTGGGTCGAAGAAGCCTGCATCTTCACTTCCACTCTAGTTGACCGCATCGTTCCGGGCTTCCCGCGGGATGAAAAGGATGAGATCTGCGCGAAACTGGGTTACAACGACGATCTGCTTGATACGGCGGAACCATTCGCTTTATGGGTCATCGAATCGCCTAAGGACATTTCGGCTGAACTTCCTTTAGATAAGGCTTTGGAAGGCAAGGTCGGCATGAACATCATCTTTACCGACAACCAGAAGCCTTACAAACAGCGTAAAGTCAGGATCCTCAACGGTGCCCATACTTCCTTTGTTTTGGCCAGCTATCTGATCGGCCATGACACGGTCAAGGAATCGATGGACGACAAACTGGTCAGAGACTTCATGAACAAGACCATTTACGAGGAGATCATTCCGACTTTAACGCTTCCTAAAGAGGAACTAGAAGAATTCGCGGCAGCTGTGGTCGACCGTTTCAATAACCCCTTTATCAAACACGCCCTGCTTTCGATCTCGCTCAACTCCGTATCCAAGTGGCGGGCCAGATGTATGCCCTCGCTTTTAGGCTATGTCGACAAATTCGGTAAATTGCCTAAGAACCTGAGTTTCTCGATCGCCGCCTTACTGGCCTTCTATAAAGGAAATGAGATCAGAGAAGGAGCCTTGATCGGAAAGCGCAATGGCGAAGAATACAAGATCGTTGATGATCCGGAAGTCCTGGAATTCTTTAAAGAAAACAGCGATCTTGCAGCCAGGGAACTTGCCAAAAAATATCTGAGTAATGAACAATTTCATGGCCAGGATCTTACCAAAGTTGAAGGCCTGCTGGATGAAGTAACCAAAGATCTGGAAGCTATCAGAACAATCGGCGCTGAAAAGGCGATGGAGGAGCTTGGATGAAGCAGTATATCAGGATCAACGACAGCGACAACGTCGCCGTCGCCCTGGTCGGCTTGGAAAAGGGCTTCACGTTAAACGACGGGACCATCCTGAATGAAGATATCGATCTGGGTCATAAGATCGCTTTGAAAGATATCAAGGAAGGTGAGCCGATCATCAAATACGACAATCTGATCGGTTATGCGACTTGCGATATTAAAAGAGGCGATCATGTCCATACCCACAACATCAGGACTTCTTTAGGAGCCGATGATGAATATGTCTATGAACCGGTGAAGTTCAAGGATCTGAAGATCGAAGAAGATTTCTTTGAAGGCTATCTGCGCAAAGACGGCAGTGCCGGGGTGAGAAATGAGATCTGGATCATTCCGACAGTAGGGTGCGTCAATTCGATCGTTAAGAAGATGGAAGAAAAGGCCAAGGATCTTGTTTCCGGAAGTCTGGAAGATATCATCGCCTTCAATCATCCCTACGGCTGCAGCCAGATGGGTGATGACCAGGAGAATACCCGCCAGATTTTGGCGGATCTGATCAGACATCCCAATGCCGGAGCTGTGCTGGTGGTTGGGTTAGGTTGCGAGAACTCCAACATCGACGAGATCAAGAAGCACATGGGACAGTACGATGAAGAAAGAGTCCGTTTCATGATCTGTCAGGAACATGAAGATGAGATCGCATATGGCCTTGAACTTCTGAAAGAATTAAGCGAATACGTCAAAAGTTTTGAAAGACAAAGACTTTCCGCCGACAAGCTGGTCATCGGCCTCAAGTGCGGCGGTTCGGATGGCTTAAGCGGAATTTCAGCTAACCCGACAGTCGGACGTTTCTCCGATATCCTCATCTCCAAAGGTGGAACGACGATATTGACGGAAGTACCGGAGATGTTTGGAGCCGAGCAGCTTCTGATGAACAGGGCAGCTGATGAAGAAGTCTTTGAAAAGACGGTCAATCTGATCAATAATTTCAAGAACTATTTCCGTAAAAACGGCCAGACCATCTACGAGAATCCTTCCCCGGGCAATAAGAAGGGCGGCATTTCGACGCTGGAAGACAAGTCCAACGGCTGTGTCCAGAAGTCCGGTTCGGCCAAAGTAATGGATGTGCTGGAATATGGCGATTTTGTCAAGACCAAGGGCCTTAACCTCCTAAGTGCGCCAGGCAACGATCTGGTCGCTTCGACCGCTTTGGCAGCAGCCGGTGCCCATATCGTCCTGTTTACGACGGGTAGAGGTACGCCATTTGCCTCACCGGTACCGACGGTAAAGATCTCTTCCAATACACCGTTATATGAGAAAAAGAAAAACTGGATCGACTTCAACGCCGGCGAACTGGTCGACGATGAAGACATGGATCTGGATAAGATGGGACATAAACTTTATGAACTGGTCATCGCGACAGCTTCGGGCAAGAAAGTCAAAGCCGAAGAGGAAGGTTACCACGATCTGGCGATCTTCAAACAGGGTGTGACTTTATAGGGAACCGATATGTAACCAGATGAAGGATCTTTTATTCTCTTTAAATATCGTGATGCCTATGGCCGGTTTATTGGCCATAGGCTATCTGTTTAAGAAAAGCGGCTTTTTTGACGAATCTTTTCTGCATGTCGGGAAGAAGTTTTGTTTCTATGTGCTTTTATCCTGTTCGCTTTTCAAGAATCTCTATGATTCCGATCTTGACGGTTTGCCTTACCGTTTCATCGTTTTTACGGTGCTGGCACTTTTAGTCGAGATCTTTTTAAGTTTCATTATTGCGGGAAAGATCAGTGATAAAAGAAGTCAGACTGGGGTCATCATCCAGGGCAGCTTCCGCAGTAATTTCGCCTATATCGGCATTCCATTGGCAACGATGTTTTTTACCGATGAAGCCCTCATCGCCCGCACGCAAAGCGAGATATCGCTGCTTTCGATCTTCGTGATCCCGATCTTCAATGTCGTTTCGGTCATTGCGCTTTTGAAATATACAGACAACAAAGATGATACAAGCCTGCTTAATAGATCGATCCATGGGATACTCAGAAATCCCTGTATCATCTCTGTCGTCTGCGGCCTTATGGTACTGCTTATAAGACTGGCGATCCCTTCCTGTGCTTTTTTGATAAGGGATCATCTGTCTTTTGTCTATAAGATCCTGTCTTATCTTTCTTCGATGTCGACGCCTTTCGCCTTTTTGATGGTGGGAGCGAGTCTGGATCTTTCCTCCAGTATCAGGAATCTCAAAAAGCTGACTGCTGTCGTACTTTTAAAGGATCTCATCTTTCCAGCTCTGGCTTTGTCAGCGGCGTATTTATTGAAAGTTGCCGACAATGTCCAATATGCGATACTGGTTTCCATCTTTGCATCACCGACGGCGGTGGCAAGTGCAATCATGGCTTCGCAGATGGGCGGGGATCAGGAATTGGCCGATGAGATCGTCATGTATACGACGATATTTTCGATGGTCCCTCTTTTGATCATCATTTACTGTTTAAAGATTGCGGGGTGTGTATGATAATCAAACTGGGAATCAGAGGGCATGATCCGATTGTTTCGGTTCTTTCAAAAGAAGTGTTTAAATTCATTAAAATAACGGCGGAGTGCCGTTCATAGATAGGAGAATAAAATGAAAGAATTCATGGGTAAAGACTTTTTGCTGAGCAACGATACAGCCAAACATCTGTATCACGATTACGCGGCCAAGATGCCGATCATCGACTACCATTGCCACATTTCGCAAAAGGAGATCTATGAGAATAGACAGTTCTCGACGATCAGCGAAGTCTGGCTGGGTGGTGATCACTACAAATGGCGGCAGATGAGAGCCAACGGCATCGATGAGAAATATATCACCGGCGATGCTTCCGATCTGGAAAAGTTCAAAGCCTGGGCTAAGACTCTGTCGCATCTGATCGGCAATCCGTTATATCACTGGTCTCATCTGGAATTGCAGAGATACTTTGGTATCTATGAGCCTTTGACGGAAGACAATGCGGAAGACATCTTCAACCGCTGCAACGAAGTGCTCAAGACTTTGACGGTCCGCAAGATCCTGGAAGATTCCCATGTGAATATCGTCTGTACGACGGATGATCCCTGCGATGATTTGGCTATCCACAAGCTGATCGCAGAGGATGCTTCCTTAAAGACGAAGGTCGTGCCCTGCTTCCGTCCGGACAAGGCCAACAACATCGAGAAGGTCGATTATCTTGGCTATATTGCAAGACTTGAAAACGCTTCGGGTAAAAAGATCGCTTCCTTCAAGGATCTTTGTGAAGTGATCGATGAAAGGATAGAATTCTTTGCATCAATGGGTTGCAAGGCTTCCGACCATGCTTTGGAGTATGTCATGTATGCTCCGGCAAGCGAAGAAGAAGTTGAAGCCATCTTCGCCAAGAGACTTAGCGGGCAAGCCGTAAGCAAGGAAGAAGAACTGCAGTTCAAGACGGCTTTCATGCGACATCTGGCTGGTGTCTATCACGAGAAAAACTGGGCGATGCAGTTACACTACGGCTGCAAACGCGACAACAATACGGCGATGTTTGAAGCCTTGGGTCCGGATACGGGTTACGATACCATCAATAACTATGCGCCAAGCTCTCAGATGGCGGACTTCCTCGACAGTCTGAATAAAGAAGGCAAACTGCCAAAGACCATCATCTATTCGCTTAACCCTAACGACAATGCGGCGATCGTGACAACGATGAACTGCTTCCAGGGCGATGGCATTAAAGGCAAGCTCCAGCACGGTTCAGCCTGGTGGTTCAACGATCACAAGAAAGGCATGCAGGAACAGATGGAGACGCTGGCCAATGACGGCATGCTGGCAAACTTCATCGGCATGCTGACGGACTCCAGAAGCTTCCTGTCCTATACCAGACACGAATACTTCCGTCGCATCCTTTGCGATTTCATCGGCACTTTAGTTGAAAACGGCGAGTATCCCAATGATGAAAAAGTTCTGAAAGAGATGGTCGAAAACATCTCCTACTACAACGCCGTCGATTATCTGGGTTTTGAGCGATAATAGTGAGAAATTTCAGATCCTTTATACCGTATTTAAGTAGTGATAAGGTAAAATTAAAACAGGCTCTACAGTGAATTCAAAGAATACTAAAACACAAAATCGAATATAAAAACAGGAGGAGAAAAATGAACGACATTTGTAAGAAGATCCATGACATCGGTATCGTGCCGGTCATCGCCCTGGATCGTGTAGAAGATGCAGCGCCTTTGGCGAAAGCTCTTTGTGCCGGTGGCCTGCCGGTCGCGGAAGTCACCTACAGAACGGCGGCTGCCCATGATGCGATGATCGAAATGAGAAAGGCCTGCCCGGATATGATCATCGGTGCAGGTACGGTCCTCAATAGGGAACAGGTCGATTCGGCTTTGGATGCCGGTGCGGAATTCATCGTTTCCCCGGGTACCAACCCCGATACGATCGCTTATTGTAAAGAGAAGGGTGTTCCCATACTGCCGGGTACGGCTAATGCGGCTGACCTGGAGGTTGCCTGTGCTTATGGCTTAGAAGTAGTAAAATTCTTCCCGGCGGAACCTTTAGGCGGTCTGAAGATGATCAAGGCTCTTTCTGCTCCGTATAATAAACTAAAATTCATGCCTACCGGCGGCATCAAGGAATCCAATGTCAACGATTACCTGAATGATCCGGTGATCCTGGCCTGCGGCGGTACCTGGATGATCGACAAGAAGGCGATCGAAGCCGGTGATTTCGGCAAGATCGAAGAACTGACCAGAGCTGCGGTCAAAGCGATGCTGGGAGTCAAGATCAAACACGTAGCAGTCAACGAAGAAGACGGCAATGGTCTTGAACTGGCCAAGGCCTTCGCCAAGATCTTCGGTGGCGAAGTCAGAGAAACATCCAAGGGCTGGTTCGGTTCCGACTTCGTGGAAGTCATTTCCCAGGCTAAGGCTAAGGGCAAACATGGTCATATCGGCATCGGTGTCAACAACGTCGACAGAGCCAAGAGATACTATGAGTCTTTGGGCTACAGTTTCGATGAATCATCAGCTACCTATGACGACAAGGGCAATATGAAGTTCATCTATTTCAATGAAGAGATCGGCGGTTTCGCGATCCATCTGGTCAAATAAGTAAAGGAGATAAATAAAGATGAAAATTGTAACAATGGGCGAGATCATGTTGAGATTATCGACGCCGGGCAATTCCCGTTTCGTGCAGTCCGATAGTTTCGACGTCTGTTACGGCGGCGGTGAGGCCAATGTTGCCGTATCCTTAGCCAACTATGGTCATGAGGCTTATTTCGTATCCAAGGTGCCATCTCACGAGATCGGTCAGTGTGCGATCAACGCTTTAAGAAAATACGGTGTCCATACCGAATATGTCGCCAGAGGCGGTGACAGGCTGGGTATCTACTATCTGGAGACCGGCGCTTCAATGAGGGCTTCCAAAGTAATTTACGACCGCGCTAATTCTTCGATCGCGGAAGCAGTGCCTGAGGATTTTGATTTCGATAAGATCTTTGAAGGTGCCGACTGGTTCCACTGGTCAGGCATCACGCCGGCTATTTCCGATCAGTCAGCCAAGAACCTGGAGCTGGCTTTGATCGCGGCTAAGAAGGCCGGGGTAACCGTATCCTGTGACCTCAACTTCCGCAAGAAACTGTGGACTTCCGAAAAAGCCATCTCGATCATGAGACCGCTGATGAAGTATGTCGATGTCTGTATCGGCAACGAAGAAGATGCGGAACTCTGTCTCGGTTTCAAGCCTAAATCCGATGTTACCGCCGGCAAGACCGATGCGGAAGGCTACAAAGAGATCTTTAAGCAGATGGCTGAGGAATTCGGTTTCAAATATGTCATCTCGACTTTAAGAGAATCCTTCTCCGCTACCCATAACGGCTGGAAGGCCTTGATTTATAATGGCGAGGAATTCTATGAATCCAAGCGTTACGATATCTTCCCGATCATCGACAGAGTCGGTGGCGGCGATTCCTTCTCAGGCGGTGTCATCCATGGCTTACTGACGATGAAAGACCAGGGTGCCGCTCTGGAATTTGCGGTAGCAGCCAGTGCTTTGAAACACACGATCCCGACCGACTTCAACCTGGTTTCCGAAGCTGAAGTTATGGCTTTGGCAGGTGGCGATGCTTCAGGCAGAGTACAGAGGTAGAGATATGGCAGAATTTGATATGAACAGTTTCCGTCTTGACGGCAAGGTGGCTTTAGTTACCGGCGCCAGTGACGGTATCGGTTTCGGTATGGCCTGTGCCTTGGCCAAGGCCGGTGCTAAGATCGCTTTCAATGGCCGCAGTCAGGAAAAAAATGACGCAGCAGTCTTAAGGTACAAAGAAAACGGCGTTGACGCTAAAGGCTATGTCTGTGATGTCACGGATGAAGCTTCCGTTCAGGAAATGGTCAGACAGATCAACGAGGATCTCGGAGTCATCGATATCCTGGTCAACAACGCCGGTATCATCAAGCGTATTCCGATGATCGAAATGGATGTCGAAGATTTCCGCAAGGTCATCGATACCGACCTGACAGCGCAGTTTATCTGTGCCAAGGCTGTCATTCCGGGCATGATCGAAAAGGGTCATGGCAAGATCATCAACATCTGTTCGATGATGTCGGAACTGGGTAGAGAGACCGTTTCCGCCTATGCGGCTGCCAAGGGTGGCCTGAAGATGTTGACGAGGAACATCTGTTCCGAATACGGCGCGGCCAATATCCAGTGCAACGGTATTGGTCCGGGTTACATTGCGACTAAGCAGACGGCTCCATTAAGAGAAAGACAGGCCGATGGTTCCAGACATCCATTCGATCAGTTCATCGTCTCCAAGACACCGGCTGATCGCTGGGGTGAGGTCGAAGATCTGATGGGTCCGGCAGTGTTCTTAGCTTCGGATGCTTCCAACTTCGTCAATGGCCACATCCTCTATGTGGATGGCGGTATCCTGGCTTATATCGGCAAGCAACCCTGATAAAACACAATTTACAAGAGAATGGCTCGGGAAACCGGGTCATCTTTTTATATGAAGGTTTTATAGGATAAATATCTGACGGAATCAGATCTTTAAATTTTCTCGACAGCGTCGAGATAATTGCGGATACTTAAGATAGAACATTCTGTAAAAATTCAGCTGATTAGATTCAGGTTCCTTTAGCTTTCCAGGTTGTCAAAACAAGAAGAGGAGAAGAAAATGAAAAAAGTATTGGTAGTTGGCGGTACAGGAACGATATCCACACCTGTCACGTTGGGTCTGGCAAATGATCCGGATGTAGATCTTTATGTATTGAACAGAGGCAAGAGGAACGATCCGTTCCCTGAACATGTCAACAGGTTGGTCGGTGATATAAAGAACGATGTCGAAGGCGTCAAAGAATTATTGAAAGATAAGGAATTCGATTCCGTCATCAACTTCATCATCATGAATGAGGATGATGCCAGAACCAATGTCGAACTGTTCAATGGTAAGACCAAGCAGTTCATCTTCATTTCCACGGTCTGTGTTTTAGATCACTCCACTTCCTGCAATGTCGATGAGACGATGGCTTATGGCAATGCCTATTACCAGTATGGGCGGGATAAAGAGGCTTGTGAAAGATATTTCCTAAAGGAAACCGAAGAAAACGGATTCCCGCTTACGATCGTTCGTCCAAGTCAAACTTATTCCGATTCCAGATATCCGCTTTCTATCAAGGGAAAGACTTATTGGACAGTAGCTTCCAGAATGTTAAGAGGCAAGGAAGTCATCGTTCATGGCGATGGCCAGAATTTATGGGCCTGCACACATGCGAGTGATTTCGCAAAACTCTTCAATCCGCTGGTAGCCAATCCCGAAACAGTAGGTGAGATCTATCAGGTTATGAATCCTGAGCCCTGTACCTGGGATATGATCTATGAAGCTCTGGCTGATGCTTTGGGGGCCGAATACAAGCCGGTCTATATCTCCGAATATCTGTTGGATGAATCAAAGACCTATGACTTCAGATCATCCATGCATGGTGATAAGCACTTCTCCTGCATCTTCGATATTTCTAAGACAAAGAAGTACAACCCCGATGTGAAGTTTGATGTCGATATTCGAAAGGGTGCTCAGCTTTATGTCGAATACATGAACGCTCATCCGGAAGAGAAGAAGGAAGACGAAGACTTCGACAAGTGGTGCGATGATACGATCGCCGCTTACAAACAATTCGCAAAACAGTTCACGGAAAAGATCTAGGGAACAGCCTGGATGTTCTATAAGAGCTAATGCTTTTGGTTTCGATAAAACGATATGATAGAGTAGTGTTATTCGATGTGAGGAGAACAATTATGCGATACGATCCTTTGTTTCAGCCTTATCATTCAAACCGTTACTGTATAACAGCTGTAAACGGCATGGTGGCGACCGGTTCAGGTTTAGCTTCGGCAGCCGGTCTGGAGATCTTGAGAAGAGGCGGCAATGCCATCGATGCGGCAGTAGCTACTGCGGCGGCTTTGACGGTCGTGGAACCCACAGCCAACGGTTTAGGTTCGGATGCTTTTGCTTTAGTGTGGATGAAGGATAAACTCTACGGTTTGAATGGATCAGGCTATTCACCATATGATATCTCGCTTGAAGATGTACGAAAGAAAAACCCGGAAGGGATGCCAAGCCATGGCTGGACACCGGTCATGGTGCCGGGAGCCGTCAAGTCCTGGCAAAGGCTGGTGGAACGTTTCGGAAAGCTTAGTTTGAAAGAGGATCTGCAGCCGGCTATTGAATATGCGGAAAAAGGCTATCCGCTTTCGCCTTTTACAGCCAAGATGTGGGAGTCGGCAACCAGGACCTATCACAAACGTTTTGATGGTAAGAAAGAATATGCGGAATGGTTCAAGGTCTTTACCAAAGATGGTGAACCATATCATTTTTCTGAGATCGTAAAACTGCCTGATCATGCCAGGTCATTAAGACTTATTGGTGAAACCAATGCAAAGGCTTTTTACGAAGGTGAGATCGCTGAGCAGTTTGTCAGACAATCATCGAGAGATGGCGGTTATTTCCGTTATGAAGATCTCAAGGACTACGATGCCAAATGGGTCGATCCGATCAGTATCAATTATCGCGGCTATGATGTATGCGAGATACCGCCTAACGGTCAGGGTATCGTAGCTTTGATGGCTTTGAATATCCTCAAAGAATTTGAATTCAAAGAAAAGGAATGTGCCGATACTTATCACAAACAGATAGAAGCGATCAAGCTCGCTTTTGCGGATGCGAAACACTATGTGACCGATATTGAAAAGATGAGTATCGATTATAAGGAACTTTTAAGTCCGGAGTATGGAGCTTATAGGGCTAAAGAAATTACCGATATTGCCGGAACACCAATGCACGGCGATCCGCATAAGAGCGGTACCGTCTATCTGTGTACCGCTGATAACGAGGGCAACATGGTCTCTTACATTCAAAGCAACTATTATGGTTTCGGTTCCGGAATCGTATTGGAGGGTTATGGCGTTTCTTTGCAGAACAGGGGTGCCGACTTCTCTTTGAAGGAAGAGGATATCAACGTTTTGGCTCCCCATAAGAAGTCCTATCATACGATCATTCCGGGCTTCTTATGCAAGGATGGAAAGGCGGTAGGACCATTTGGTGTCATGGGCGGTTATATGCAGCCCCAGGGTCATGTGCAGACACTGATGAACCGTATCGATTTCGGTCTGAATCCGCAGATGGCTCTCGATGCGCCAAGATGGCAATGGATGAAGGATAAACAGGTATCGGTGGAACCGTGTTTTTCCAAGGATATCGCCGATCAGCTTTTGAAGATGGGTCATGAAATATCTTTTGCCTCTGAGGGCACTTCTTTTGGTAGGGGACAGATCATTGAAAGACTGGATAACGGGGTATTGGTAGGTGCTGCGGAGTCACGGACCGATTCCAATATCGCTGCCTATTGATATAATGGAAGGCGGAGCAATACTATGTTAAAAAAGATCTGGCTTTTATTTTTCAATACCTTTTCCATCTCGATGACGGCCAATTCGGGTTATGCGATGTTAGGTGTCATCAAGAACCGTTTTGTCGATAAGTACGGCTGGTTCACCAAGGAAGAGATGGAGGATTTCATCGCTTTGGCTCAATCATGTCCGGGTCCGGTGGCCTGTTCATCGACGACGATCATCGGCTATCGTCTATGTGGTATTCCCGGAGCTCTGGCAGCGGTTTTAGGGGTCATCTTGCCGCCTTTCATCATGATGATCGTGGTGACTTATTTCTATACTTTCATCTCGACCAATACCTATGTACGCATCTTCATCGATGGCATGCAGGCGGGAGTCTGTGCGATGTTACTGGATGTCGTTTTAGGGCTGTTTTCAGGCGTCAGGAAGATGAATAAGCCTTTCTACTATATTCTGGTCGTCTTATGTTTCCTGATTGTTAAACTGACGAATATCTCGGTCTTCTATATGGCACTGATCTGTATCACTGTCGCCATCATCAAGACTTTCATGATCAAAAGGAAGGTGGAAGCGGCATGATAAGCGTACTTGAAATATTCCTCAATTTCCTGAAGATCGGACTGTTTGCCTTTGGCGGAGCCTATGCCGTCATTCCTTTGATCGAGGAACAGATGGTCACCAATACGGGCTGGATGAGTTTTACGGAATTTTCGGATCTGGTGGCGATCGACGAGCTCACCCCCGGTCCTATCATCATCAATTCCTCCACTTTCATTGGCATGAAACTGGCGGGAATCCCGGGAGCCATCGCCGCTACATTGGCCTGTGTCATTCCGGGCATCGTCATCGCAATGATCCTGATCCGTCTTTATGAAAAATACAAAGAGATCCCTGTTATATCCGAAGCGATGAAATGCCTTAAGTGTATGTCGGTAGCTTTGATCTTCTCGGTCTTAGTCAAGATGTTCATATCGGCTGTCTTTCCTTCAGGAATAAGTGTCTTGAATGATATCAATGTATTGTCTCTTGTCATGATGATCGCTTCGTTCATCGCCTTGAAGAAAGCGGATATCAATCCCCTGTATGTGATGCTGACATGCGGGTGTATCAATCTGATCGTTTCATTGATCATATAAAAATTCAGCCTTGGGCAAATGCTCAAGGCTGTTTTTGAATGTATTGATAGATGTAGGGAACGATAAGATCTAAAACTTCCTGATATCCGCAATAGTCTTCTTTCAGATAGCAGACGTTCTGTCTCTTGCAGCCGCCGTTGCAGATGCTGATGTATTTGCAGTTCTCACAGGGTTTCTTTTTACAGTCTGAATCCTGGATAAAGTTTTTCGCCTTGTCAGATTGAGCCATCTGTTTGAAAGACAGATCTTTCAGATTGCCTAAACGATGTTCATCAAGACAATAGAAGTCACAGGGATAGACGTCGCCGTTAGCTTCAATGACATACTGGCTCGTACATTGTCCTAACATGCCGCATTGGTAGGGCGGATAACCCTTCAACATGCCGGCAATATTCTCAAATAAATTGACATTCATTGTTGTTGCATCCCGCAGATAATTGTGGTTCCAGTCCATAAAGAAGTTCTTATAGAAGGAAGCGAAGAGTTCCGGTGTCAATGCCATATCATTTTCTTTTTCATTCAGACCGGGCAGACAAGGGATGAGCTGAACATAATCGAAATGGTGTGTTGCCAGAAACTTGAAGAGGGCGTCGGGATGTTTTGCGAGTGTCGAGGTGACGACGGTAAGGATATTGAAGTCCACGTTTTCTTTTTTCAGTTCATCGATGCCTCTTAATACTTTATAGAAAACACCTCTTTTGTTTATATCGTATCTGAACTCATCCATATTGGTCTGATAGCCATCCAGGCTCACACCGACCAGAAAATCATATTGTTTAAAGAACTTTGCCCATTCGTTGTCGATCATCGTGCCATTGGTTTGAATGGAATAATTGATCTTGATCTCAGGATGCTTTCCCATTTCGGAAACGAATCTTTTGAAATAATCAAGTCCGGCCATCGTCGGCTCACCACCCTGGAAGCTGACGTTGGCTATTCCCTTTTCTTCCAGTTCTTCGGCTATCCTCTGGATCAGGATATCCGTTACTTCCTCATTCATGATCCCGGTGGAGGCGATATCCCGGTTTTCGGATACATCATGGTAAAAACAGTAACGGCAGCGCAGGTTACATAAAGAAGAGGCCGGTTTTATGAGTACAGAGATCTGTCTAGTCATGTTCCTCTTCCTTTATTTCCAGAAGTTTCATTTCGTTATTCATTTTTTTATTGATCGCTTCAATAAGCAGTTCGATCATCAGGAAGAAACAGATGGCATCATCGAGAAGATACGTGGTTTTTGAATGAACAGCAGAAGGGCAGACCAGTATATGATCGCAGTATTTTACGATCGATGCCTGAGGGTTGCCAGTGATTAAGACGATACGCACCCTGTTTTGGCGGAAATAACGGATGTAATCCAGATATTGTTTCTGTCCGCTGATCGAGAAAATGACAACGACATCGCCGGCTTTCAGGATCGAAGTATAATTGTCCATGATCGAAGAATCAGATATATAGTGACAGTCGATCAGCTGGCGGTTCAAACGGAAAGAGAACTGCTCTGCAGATAATGCCGAGTGCAGGATACCAAAAGAAACGACTTTATTGGCATGCAGGATCTGATCTGCGACCGTTTCGATCACTTTGGGGTCATAGTTCTGATCGATCTGTCTGATACAGTTGCCATAGATCTTCATAGCATCGGAATTGTAGCTGTGATCTTCTTCATTTTCTTTTTTAGGAAGCGGCTCACTGGTAAAGGCATTTCTGAATTCCAGATAACCGCTGTAACCGAGCTTATGGCAGAAGCGGATAACGGCACTTCGGGATACTCCGCATAATTCGGCGATCCCATCGCCGGAAAGTCTGCGGATATCATTGGGATACTTCAGGATATGGTCGGCAACTTTTCTTTCGTTTTTTGAAAGCTCAGGCAGCATGTTTTCTATTGTGGTATATATAGGCATGAAGGTTTACCTCTTTCTGTTAATATTGTATCGCAAGAAAGAACTTATGAACATTATTGAACACAGAAAATGAACAAAAATAAACAGAAAAAGGCTTAAAAAAGCCCAAACTTCAAAGATTTGAGCAAAAAATGTTTAAAAACGGACGAAAAATGATAAAAAAAGTTGCAAAACCGAACAACAGATGATATTTTGATATTGTCAAAAGCAAAAGCTTGATATGAAAGGGATAAGCATTATGAAAAACAAAACAGAACTCGCTAAGTTTATCATTGAAAAAGTCGGAGGCACAGAGAATATCAATTCACTGTTCCATTGTGTTACGAGATTAAGATTCAATCTTAAGGACGAATCCAAGGCGGATACGGAAGCATTAAAAGGAAACGATGATATCATCGACGTCATCCAGAAGGGCGGTATGTATCAGGTCGTTATCGGCAATGCCGTTGGTGAAGTATACGAGGAAGTCGTCAAAGTCGGCGGTTTAAATGCCGGCGGTGAAGTAGCTGCCGACGATGAAGACCAGGGAAATGCCTTCAACCGTTTCATCTCGATGATCGCCGGTATCTTCACACCTTTACTTGGTTTGATGTGTGGAGCCGGTGTTTTAAAAGGTTTAACTGTTTTCTTCGGTGCTTTAGGCTGGATCTCTACGACTTCCGGTGCCTACACCATTCTGCAGGCGGCAGGTGATGCTCTGTTCTACTTCTTCCCGATCTTTGTCGGATATACAAGTGCTGAAAAGTTCGGCCTGAATAAGTTTGTCGGCATGGCAGTTGGCGCAACGCTGGTCCATCCGAATATCATTGCTTTGAAAAATGCCGAAGTATTAAGTACACTTTTTGCCGGTACGATCTTCCAGGCTAATGTTACTACGACTTTCCTGGGTATTCCGGTTATGATGATGAATTATGCCAATACTGTCATTCCGGCGATCTTAGCCTGTTATGTCGGCTCCAAGATTGAAAAAGGTTTGAGAAAGGTCGTTCCGGATGTCTTTAAGACGTTCCTGGTTCCGGCTCTTACATTGGCTTTGACTGTTGTCGTGACATTACTGGCAGTCGGTCCGCTTGCGACCTGGATCTCCAATATCATCGGTACGATCTTTAAAGTTTTCCACGATATCAGCCCGATCATTTCCGGTGCATTAGTCGGCGGTCTCTGGCAGGTATTGGTCATGTTTGGTCTGCATCAGGGCATTACGCCTATCATGATCAACAATGTCATTTCCATGGGCTGCGACAATGTTATCTGCTGCATGCAGGCTGTTCCGTTCACGACATGTGCGGTCGTCCTTGCCGTCTATCTCAAGGCAAAGAACCAGAAATTAAAGAAAACGGCTCTTCCGGCTGCGATCTCAAGTTTCTTCGGTGTCTCAGAGCCTTCGATCTATGGCGTAACTATACCGCAGAGAACGCCGTTCTTTATCACCCTGGCCTCAGCTGCTGTCGGTGGTGCGATCATGGGTGCCTTAGGTGTTAAAATGTACACATTTGGCGGAATGGGTCTCTTCGCTTTCCCTGCTTATATCAATCCGGCTGCCGGTTTCGATATCAGCTTCTGGGGTGTGCTGATCGCTGTCGGTGTTGCGATGGTCTTAGGTTTCACGCTGACAATGGTCTTCTGGAAAGAGAAAGAGACAAAATAATTGAGTAGTAAAATAGGTATAAGAAAGGAAGTGGATCTATGAGAACGATCATGGTGATGTTTGATACTTTGACCAGAAAGTTTCTGCCCAACTATGGCAACGACTGGGTCAAAGCACCGAATTTTGAAAGACTGGCTGAAAAATGCCTGACTTTCGATAAGTTCTATGCCGGTTCACTTCCTTGTATGCCTGCCCGCAGAGAACTGCACACAGGCAAACATAACTTCCTGCATCGGGGCTGGGGCCCTTTGGAGCCCTTTGATCATTCGGCCATGGAAGTATTAAGAGAAAACGACATTTATACTCATCTGGTCACAGACCATTCCCATTACTGGGAAGATGGCGGCTGTACTTATCATAACCGCTATGACACCTGGGAAGGATTCAGGGGACAGGAAGGTGACAGATATGTCGCACATGATATAGAGGTTGATGTAAAACAGAGCCATCCATTAAATAAAAAAGGGATCTCGGTGGTCCAGCATTACCGCAATCGGACCCGTCAGACTTGTAAGGAAGATATGCCGAGTGTCAAGACGTTTGCGGCAGGCATTGAATTTCTGAAGGAACATGTCTGCAAAGACAACTGGTTTCTTCAGATCGAAGCCTTCGATCCGCATGAGCCCTTCTATGTGAGCCAGGAATTCAGGAAACTCTATGGCCTTCCTGAGGAAGAGACCTTATACTGGCCAAGATATGGCGGCATGCCGGAAGAATACAGAAACGACATGGAGCTATGCCGGAAAGAATATGCCGCACTCATTAGTATGTGCGATGAAAGCCTTGGAAAGGTGTTGGATCTGATGGATGAGAACGACATGTGGAAAGATACCTGTCTGATCGTCAATACGGATCATGGCTTCCTGTTAGGTGAACATGAATATCTGGGCAAGAACTTTCCGCCTTGTTATGATGAACTGGTCCATCTGCCGTTCTTCCTTCATGTGCCGGGCGTTGCCGAAGGAGGAAGATGTGACATTCTTTGTTCAACAGTCGACATTCCTTTGACCTTATTGGACTTGTACGGATGTGATAAGAACAGCTTAGAAGAAACAGATGGACGTTCGATCTTATCCGTTTTAAGAAAAGAAGAGGAAGAAAAGGAAAGCGTCTTATTTGGTTTGCATGGCCATTACACCTGTATCAGTGATGGCAGATATGTATATATGAAAAATACGGTAAATAGAGAAGTTCAATTATATGAATATACTTTGATGCCGACCAATATCAGAGGTTTCTTCAGCAAAGATCAGCTTGAAAAAGCGCAGATCTGCCAAGGAAACAGATTTACGAATCATATCCCTTGTATGAAGATCCCGATGAACAACTTCTATCTGCACTTCCCGCAGGACGAGCGCTTCTTTGATCTTGAAAAGGACCCGGATCAAAGTGAAGATCTGATAGGCAAGATGGATCTCGGGGATTGGAATAAAAAACTCAGGATCGCTTTAGAAAAAGCGGGGGCTCCTGAGGAAGAATTTGAACGTTTAGGTATTTAGTTTCAGACTGCAGCAATGCAGTCTTTTTTGTGTTCGTGGAATGTAAGATCAGGAATTGCTGGTCTTTCTAACGATCGCTTCAATCAGGATCTCGATGAGCACGAAGAAGATAGCCTGATCGTCCAGGAAGGAGGCATAGGAATCCTTGGAGATCCTGGGGACGACGACATATTCGTAACACAGTTTCCTGAATGGCAAAGAAGGATTGGCAGTCAGAAAGATGACCTTGGCTCCTTTTTCCGCAACTTCTTTCATTCTTGAAGTATAGTACTTAGTATTGTCGGTAGTTGAGAAGATAACAAAGACATCATCTTTTTTTGCCGCGGCAAGATAATCACCGATCACGGCCTGGTCGCCTTCCGAGAAGATATTGGTGAAACCGATACGGGTCAGTCGATCTTTCATCTGGCAGGCGCTGTTATAGGAACGGTTGATGCCCAGGATCTTGATATTATTGTTTTGCGCAAAGACATTGGCGATCCTTTCGATTTGCGAGCGGTCGAGGACTTCGGCCAGTTTTAATATATAATCGGAATAAGTCTTGGTGATCGTCTCGACAGGGTCTCTTTCTTCTTTGTTTTCACTGTCGTTATTGTGGGAGACCAGAAAACGGGCCATCTCATATCTGAATTCGGTATAGCCGTTGTAGCCTATCCTTTGGGCAAAACGGGACATAGCCGACTTGGAAGAACCTGTATTTTTGGCCATAATTTCCAGAGTCTGGGTGACGACGTCACGGGGATTGTTGATGATATAGACGGCGATCTCCTTATCAGTCTTGGTGAGATCATCATAATAGGATTGTATCTGGTCGATCGGATTGTTCATAAATGTGTTCTCCTGACTTTATTTTAGCGTGTTTTAGACAAAAATTGAAACAATTTTTAAAATATGTTTCAAAAATGTATTGAAATAAATTTTAAAAATGCTATGATGATAGTGTAAACGAGCCGAAAGGCTCAGAAGGGGGGTCCGTAATGGACAAATTTACTGAAAAATTACAGTCTATCTTGATTCCTATTTCCCAGAAGGTTTCTGAGAACAAGGCTTTAAGAGGCATCAGCGGCGGTTTCTCTGCCATGCTGCCGGTCGTCATGGTCGGTGCTATCTTCACGCTGTTGGCTTCGCTGAATATCGGTTTCTACCAGAATCTGATCACCAGCATCGGTCTGAAACAGCTGTTCGCCGTTCCGGCCTCATATACGACCGATATGATCTCGCTGTATGCGGTCTTCTGTGTTGCCAGAGCTGAAGCTAAAGTCTATGGCATGGATGATTCCGACAGCTTTGCATCAGGTCTCATCTCCCTGATGTTCTTCCTGATCCTGATCCCGTTAGGTGTTTCAGGTAAAGCAGCCGAATCCGGTGAAGTCGTCAATGTTGCGGCAGCCGTTCCTACGGCATATCTTGGTTCACGCGGTCTGTTCACAGCCATGATCCTTGGTATCTTCATTCCTCGTCTGCATCATCTGTTCGTCAAGAACAACGTCACGATCAAGATGCCTGAAGGCGTTCCTGAGATGATCTCCAAGTCATTCGCAGCCATGATCCCTGCTATCTGCATCGGTGCGCTGGCTGTCGTCGTTCGCTTCCTGTTCGGTTTAACTTCCTATGGTTCCGCTACCAACGCGATCTATGGTATCTTACAGGCTCCGTTAGCTGCTCTTACCAGCAACCCGTTCACCTTCTTATTCTTATTGCTGGTCTGCAACGTAATGTGGTTCTTCGGCATCCATGGCGGCATGGTCGCCAACCCGGTCCGTATGGCTCTGTACTCACAAGCTACGTTAGCTAACCTCGAAGCTTACGGTGCAGGTGCTGCTTTGCCCAACATCGTCGTCAATACCGCCTGGTTCGGTATGGGCAACATCGGTGGTTCGGCTTGCGCTATCGGTCTGTGTTTGAATATCGCTCTGTTTGCGAAATCACAGAGATATAAAGCATTGAATAAGGTTTCCTTACCGGCCGGTCTGGTTTCCATTTCCGAGCCGATGGTCTTCGGTGTTCCGATGGTCTTAAATCCGATCATGCTGATCCCGATGCTTCTTGCTCCGACCGTAACATTCCTGCTTGGTTACTTTGCGATGGCTACCGGTATCATGCCTTATATGACCGGTGCTGAGCTGCCTAACGGCACTCCGATCATCCTTGGCGGCTTCCTGGCTTGGGGCGGCATCAAAGGCGCTATCTTCCAGGCTCTGCTGATCGCTGTTTCGACCTTGATCTACTATCCGTTCTTCAAGATCCTCGACAGACAGGCTTTAGCTGAAGAAGCAAACGAAACTGCAGAATAATTAAAAAACTGATTACAATTAAAGCGGGGCTGAATCAGCTCCGCTTTCTTGAAAAAGGAGAAAAAATATGTCTGATAGACCGAATATTCTATATTTTGTAGCCGATCAGATGCGCAGCGACACTCAGCATCATCTGGGTAATCAAGCTGCTGTCACGCCTAATCTCGATGCTTTACTGGAAGATGGCGTTTCTTTCCGCAATGCCTATTGTCAGAATCCCGTCTGTGTACCTTCCAGATGTTCCTTCTTAACTGGTCTTTATCCTCATACGACCGGCCACAGGACGATGCACTTCCTGCAGAATCCCGATGAACCCAACATCTTAAAGACGATGAAGGCAGCCGGTTATGAAGTGATCTGGATCGGCAGAAACGATATCGTATCGGCCGATCGTTCCAAGATCGAGTATTGCGATGAATACTATGATGGCATTCACGAGGAAAATAGAGCGGAGTATATTTCCGACGGTTCTCACTTCGGCGGGGCAGCCGGTGGCCATCTGAAAGAATTCAATAAGGATATGTATTCCTTCTACTTCGGCAAAAGAGAAGGTGCCGGTCAAGCCGATGTCGGCTGTGTAAAAGCCTGTCTGGATTATCTTGACAGAAAGAAGAAGGAAGGTAACGATAAGCCCTTCTTCGTCTATTGCACGCTGATGTTCCCGCATCCGCCATATGCCTGTGACGATCCCTGGTATTCTATGATCGATAGGGAAAAGGTCAAGACGCTCTGGCCAAGAAAGCCCTGGGTGGAAGACAAGCCTTCGATGTTGAAGGAGACGGCTGACAAGATGGATCTGCACCATTGGGATGAAGACAGGTGGGCGGAACTGAGAGCCACCTATCTGGCGATGACGGCCAAATGGGATTCCCAGCTTGGTGAAGTAACGCAGAAGCTAAAAGATCTGGGTTACTACGATGACACTTCGATCTTCGTCTTCTCGGATCATGGCGATTATACCGGTGATTACGACATCGTCGAAAAGCTGCAGAACTGCTTTGAAGACGATCTGTCCAATATCCCGTTTGTCGTCAAACCGGCTAAACGCTTCGATTGCACGCCGAGGATCTCGGATGCACTGGTCGAACTGACTGACCTTACGGCAACTGTCAGTGAAATGACCGGTGTAGAACTTGGCTATGTGCAATATGGCAAGTCCTTATTGCCGGTGTTGGCTAAAGAGCAGCAGCACAGAGATGCGGTCTTCTGTGAAGGTGGCAGGGTCCATGGCGATCTGCCTTCGATGGAGACGGGCCACAAGAACCCCAATGACGTCTACTGGCCAAGGATCTCTGTCCAGCAGGAGGAAGGTCCTCAGCACACCAAGGCTACCATGATCCGCATGGGTGATCTCAAATACATCCAGAGACTCTATGAAAGAGATGAACTCTACGATCTGAAAAAAGATCCTGAAGAAATGGTAAATGTGATCGACGATCCCGCATATGCGGATGAGGTCCTGAAGATGAAACTAAGAATGCTGGAATGGTATCAGGAGACAACCGATTTCGTTCCAAACCGTAAGGATTTACGTTAGAATATAATTAGAAAACAAGAGAGGTAAATAAATAATGAAAAATATCGTCTTATTCTGTGCCGCAGGCATGTCCACAAGCTTACTGGTCAATAAAATGAAAGCCGCAGCTGAAGCTGAAGGATTAGAGTATGAAATAGCTGCTCATCCCTTATCAGAAGCTTCCACCTATGGTCCTGAAGCCGATATCATCCTTTTAGGTCCTCAGGTATCATATAAGCTTAAAGACACCAAAGCCCAATTCCCTGATAAACCGGTTGAATCCATCAATATGCAGGACTATGGCATGATGAACGGTGCCAAGGTCATCGCTCACGTAAAGGAAGTATTGGGCGACTAGTATGGAAGGTCTTGAAATGGTCGCTTTCCAGATCATCGCAGCGGTGGGGACGGCGCGCTCCTTATACATCGAAGCGATAGATCTGGCATCTGAAGGAAAGTTTGATGAAGCCAGAGAAAAGATCAAGGAAGGTGAAGAAGCCTTCAATGGCGGACATAGTGCCCATGGAGAACTGTTAACCAAGTTCGCCAATGGTGAACTTCCCCCTATGGATATCTTAATGACCCATGCCGAAGATCAGCTGATGTCTGCCGAGGCATTTGGTATCCTGGCCAATAAGTTCATCACATTATACGAAAAGGTAAATAAAGAATAACAAACAGAAACAAAAGAAAAAGAAGGCTTATCAAAGTCTTCTTTTCAAAGACAGACAAAGAAACAAACGAAAGAGAGAAAACATATGACACTTAGAAAAGACTTCTTATGGGGTGGTGCCACTGCCGCCAATCAGTATGAGGGTGGATGGAACATAGACGGCAAGGGGGCAGGGGTTCCCGATCATATCAGAGGCGGAACAGTTACAGCACCAAGACTATGGGATAAGGAAATAGACGAAAATGTCTATTATCCAAGCCATGAAGCAGTAGACTTCTATCATCGCTATGAAGAAGATATCGACTTGATGGGTGAAATGGGCTTTAAATGTTTCCGTATGTCCATCAACTGGTCAAGGATATATCCCACCGGTATGGAAGAAGAACCAAACAGAAAAGGACTGGACTTCTATCATAAAGTGTTCCAGAGATGTAAAGAGAATGGTATCGAACCATTAGTTACTCTATCCCACTATGAACTGCCCTGGGGCTTAAGTGAAAAGTATAACGGCTGGACAGGCAGGGAAGTGATAGATCACTTTGTAAGATACGCCACGACCTGCTTTGAAGAATATAAGAATGAAGTCAAATACTGGCTGACCTTCAATGAGATCAATATCGGTGTACAGCCTTTCGGCAGGATCATGTCTTTAGGCATGCAGGGTATCGACCACAAACCGATGTTTATCTTAAATGAAACAAAAGAAGAAAAAGATGATCGCTTCACCGCTTTACATAATCAGTTTGTCGCATCTGCCAAAGCCGTAGTCATAGGGCACAAGATCAATCCCGACTTTAAGATCGGCAATATGATTGCCGGATCTCTGTCTTATCCCTATACCTGCGATCCCAAAGACGTCAAGGAGGCCGATGATTCCTTCAATATGTCCAACTTCTTCTGTGGCGATGTGCAGGTCAGAGGCCATTATCCCTACTACGCCAAGAGATACTTCAAAGATAATAATATCGATGTAAGGATGGAAGACGGAGATCTTGAGATACTTAAGAAAGGAACAGTAGACTTCTATTCCTTCTCCTATTACATGTCATCATGCGTATCCACGCATCCTGAAGTAAACGACAAGGCATCAGGCAATATGTTCAGCGGTCTTAAGAATCCCTACCTTGAAGCTTCCGACTGGGGCTGGCAGATCGATCCTGAAGGACTAAGAACATATCTTAACCGAGTCTATGGCAGATATGAGATCCCTTTGATGGTCGTGGAGAATGGTCTAGGGGCCAACGATGAAAGAAGTGAAGATGGATGTTTCCATGATACCTATCGTATCGATTATTTAAGAAAACATATCGAGGCTATGAAGGAAGCCGTGGAAGACGGTGTAGACCTTATGGGCTATACCATGTGGGGATGTGTCGATTTAGTTTCTGCATCAACAGGTGAAATGAAGAAAAGATATGGCTTCATATATGTCGATCGGGACAATGATGGAAACGGTGACTTCCACAGAGAAAGAAAGGATTCCTTCTACTGGTATAAGAAAGTAATAGAATCCAATGGGGAGGATTTAGACTAATGGGTTTTCCAAAAGATTTCTTGTGGGGCGGTGCTACCGCTGCCAATCAGTGTGAGGGGGCCTGGAACGAAGACGGCAAGGGGCTTTCGACGGTCGATGTCGTACCTTTCGGCGAAGATAGGATGAAGGTATCCAGAGGCATCATGGAGATGCTGGAATGCGATGATAAACATTCCTATCCGGCCCATGAGGCCATCGATTTCTATCATCGCTATAAGGAGGATATCGCCTTATTTGCGGAAATGGGTTTCAAGACTTATAGAATGTCGATCTCCTGGACCAGGATTTTGCCTAATGGTGATGATGAAGTTCCTAATGAGAAAGGTATTGAATTCTACAGAAATGTCTTTGAAGAATTGAAGAAGTATGATATCGAACCGCTGGTCACGATCAACCACTTCGATACGCCGATCGCTTTGATCAAGAAGTATGGCGGCTGGAAAGATCGGAAGATGATCGATGCCTTCTATCATTTGTGCGAGATATTGTTTACGGAATACAAAGGGCTGGTGAAATACTGGCTGACTTTCAATGAGATCAATATGTTATTGCATATGCCTTTCATGGGTGCCGGCATCCTCTTTAAAGAAGGAGAAGATCAGGAACAGGTCAAGTACACCGCTGCCAATCACGAACTGATCGCTTCGGCCAAGGCTGTGAAACTGGCTCATGCGATCGATCCGGAAAACAAAGTCGGATGCATGCTGGCGGCGGGACAGTACTATCCTTATTCATGTGATCCCAAAGATGTCTGGGAAGGTTTCAATCGCGATAGAGACAACTATTTCTTCATCGATGTTCAAGCCCGCGGTGCTTATCCGATCTGGGCTTTCAAGCGTATGGAAAAACTGGGAGTCTCCATTGAACTGTCTGAAGAGGACGAAGCCGACCTCAAAGAAGGAACGGTCGATTTCATCGCCTTCTCTTATTACTGTTCCAGATGTATCTCAACGGATGAGGAGATCCTCAAGAATCATTCCCGCGGCAATGCCGTGATGAAGGCGGTCGTCAATCCCTATCTGAAAGCTTCCGAATGGGGCTGGCAGATCGATCCGCTGGGTCTAAGACTTACCTGCAACACTTTATATGACCGCTATGAAAAGCCGTTGTTCATTGTCGAAAACGGCTTAGGTGCCAATGATGTCGTTGAAGAAGACGGTTCAATCCATGATGAATACCGTGTCGATTATATGCGCAAACATATCGAGGTACTGAAGGATACGATCGATGAAGACGGTATCCCCATCCTTGGTTATACGATGTGGGGCCCGATCGATCTGGTTTCCGCTTCGACCGGCGAGATGAAGAAGCGTTATGGTTTTATCTATGTCGATAAGGACAATGAAGGCAAGGGTACCCTAAACAGATCAAGGAAGGATTCCTTCTTCTGGTACAAGAAAGTGATCGCGACTAACGGAGAGGATCTGGATTAAATAAGTTATGAAAATACTGATGTTACTGGTGGTGCTGTTTGCCACAACGGTCGGCGCTTTGTGCGGGATCGGCGGGGGTGTCATCATCAAGCCGGTCTTCGATCTGGTATCTTCCTACGATGCCGCCAGCATCAATTTCCTGTCCAGTTCGACGGTCCTGGCGATGGCTTTGTATTCGGTCATCAACAGTTTCTTAAACAAAAAACTGGACATGGGAAACAATCTGTTTCTGGCCATTTTTGCGGCTGTCGGCGGTGTACTTGGTGGCAAGAGCTTTCGTCTGTTAAAAAGTTCCGTAAGTTCTGCAAATTCGATCGTGGCCATTCAGTCATTTGTGCTAATGGTCCTGATCATCGCCGTCTACATCTACACCCTGAACAAGAAAAAGATCAGACCTTTGAACATAAGTTCGCAGCTGTCCAAGTCGCTCTTAGGTTTCGCTTTAGGTTTCATCTCTTCTTTCCTGGGTATCGGCGGTGGTCCGATCAACGTGGCGGCATTCTCCTACTTCCTGGGTCTTGATTCCAAGAAGGCGGCCGACTGTTCGCTGTTTACGATCGTCTTTGGCCAAAGTGCCAACATCCTGACCACGGTGATGACCGGTTCGGTCCCTGCCTTGGACTGGGGCATGTTAGGGATCATGGTGGTGCTGGGCATCCTGGGTGGCATACTGGGAAGAAAGCTGAATAAAAAGTTCGACAACGAAACGATAGACAGGCTGTTTAATTACTGCAATATCCTGATCATCCTGATCTGTTTCTATAACTTCATCAGGAATCTGTAAAATGATTAGAAGCCGTTATGCTTACCTGAAGCTGACGGCTTCTTTTTTGTCGGGATCATTGATCATGTTCGGCTTAAATCAGCCGAAAGATCAAAGGTGTTTGATGATAAAATGGTGAAGAAAGATATAAAGGGAGAATTCATATGGAAATGACGATGCGCTGGTACGGATCCAATCATGATACCGTAACCCTGAAACAGTTAAAACAGATCAGATATGTCACCGGAGTCATCACGACTCTTTACGACAAGAAACCGGGTGAAGTATGGAACAGGGATGAGATCCATGCCTTGAAAAAAGAAGTTGAAGAAGCAGGTCTTCATCTGGCGGGTATTGAATCCGTCAATATCCATGACGACATCAAGACCGGCAAGGGTAATCGAGACGAGTATATCGCAAACTACATCGAGACCTTAAAAAATCTTGGTGAAGAGGATATCCATCTGGTCTGCTACAATTTCATGCCCGTCTTTGACTGGACCAGGACGGAACTGGCCAGGGTCAGGGAAGATGGTTCGACAGTGCTTGCCTATACGCAGAAGGCCGTAGATGAACTGATCCCGGAGAAGATGTTTGAGTCCATCTCTTCCGATATGAACGGAACCGTCATGCCCGGCTGGGAGCCGGAAAGGATGGCACATGTCAAGGAACTGTTTGATATGTACAAGGACATCGATGACGAGAAGCTGTTTGAAAATCTCAAGTACTTCCTTGAGAAGATCATGCCTGTCTGTAACGAATACGACATCAAGATGGCCATTCACCCCGATGATCCGGCCTGGAGTGTCTTTGGTTTACCGCGTATCATCATAAACAAGGAAAATATCTTAAGGATGATGAAGATGGTCGACGATCCGCATAACGGTGTCACCTTCTGTGCCGGTTCCTATGGTACCAATCTGAATAACGATCTGCCCGATATGATCAGATCCTTGAAGGGTCGTATCCATTTCGCCCATGTCAGAAACCTGAAGTTCCATTCTCCCGATAACTTCGAAGAAGCCGCTCATCTTTCCGAAGACGGCAACTTCGATATGTATGAGATCGTCAAGGCCTTATATGACATCGGTTTTGAAGGACCGATCAGACCTGATCACGGAAGGATGATCTGGGATGAAGTGGCGATGCCGGGTTATGGTCTTTACGACAGAGCTTTAGGTGCCGCTTATATCTGCGGACTCTGGGAAGCGATAGAAAAGAGCGACAAGAGATGAAGCTTGTTAATGTTGAAAAAGAAAAAGAGCTTTGGCTTGAAAAGGGCTACGAGGTCTATTCCTACGATCGGGAAAAGATGATCAAAAATACCCGAAAACATCCCGAGTGGGTCCATTTCGGTTCAGGTAACCTTTTCAGAGCCTATCAGGCGGCATTTTGCGACAAGCTTTTGGAAGAAGGGATCAACGATAAGGGTGTCATCGTGGTTTCCGGACGTTCTTCCGGAAGTATCGATACCTACTATCGGGATTTCAACGATCTGTATATCTCCATCGTTTTAAAGGCCGACGGTCAGGTGGAAAAGAAGGTCGTCGGTTCGATCGGTGAATCGGTCAAGATCGAAGAGATGGACAGGTTAAAAGAGATCTTTTTGGAGCCGTCTCTCAAGGTCGCTTCCTTTACGATCACCGAGAAGGGCTATAAGGTTTCAGCCAAAGAAGTCGAAGACTATCCGGATACGGATGCTTCCTATTTCGGCAAGATCACGAAGCTTCTGTATGAAAGATACAAGGCCGGTGCCTATCCTTTGACGATGTCTTCCCATGACAACTGTTCCCACAACGGCGATGTTTTAAAGACGACGATCAAAGCCTTTGCGGACAAGATAGGCGATGAAGGTTTTGACAATTATCTGGAAGAGAAAGTCTCTTTCCCGATCGCAATGATCGATAAGATCACGCCTCGTCCCGATGCCAGGATCGCGAAGATGTTAAAGGAAGATGGCGTCGAAGATGTCGATGAACTTGATCCCAATTACTACATGAACTGCTTCGTCAATTCCGAAGAGAGTGAATATCTGGTCATCGAAGATGATTTCGCCAATGGCAGGCCTTCATGGGATAAGGCCGGTATCATCTTCACCGACAGGGAAACGGTCGACAAAGTCGAAAAGATGAAAGTCGGTACCTGTTTGAATCCGGTCCATACGGCTTTGGCTATCTATGGCTGTCTGCTGGATCATCATTTGATCTGCGAAGAGATGAAGGATGAGGATTTAAGTGTTTTGGCCAGACGTATCGGTTATGAAGAAGGCTTGCCGGTGGTCATCGATCCCAAGATCATCGACCCCAAAGACTTCCTGGATACGGTCATTGAAGTAAGGCTTCCCAACCCCTACATGCCCGATGCGCCACAGCGTATCGCCATGGATACTTCCCAGAAGCTGCCGGTCAGATTCGGTGAGACTTTAAAGGCTTATCTCAAGAAACTCAAGGATCTTAAGCAATTGGTCTATATTCCGTTAGTCTATGCCGGGTGGCTGCGTTATCTGACAGGTATCAACGACAAGGGTGAAAGATTCGAACTGCCATCAGATCCGCTGCTTGAAGAACTGGCACCCTATATGAACAAATATTCCTTAGGCGATAAAGTCGATAAGAAAGATATCCTAGATATCTTAAGAAACGATAAGATCTTCGGCGTGGACCTTGAGGAACATGGTCTTGCCGACAAGGTCGTGGCTTATCTCAACGAGGAACTCGAAGGGATCGGAGCTGTACGTAGGACTTTGCGCAAGTATCTTTAAAACAAATAAACGATCGATCAATGCGGTATTTCAAAGATATCGTCTGAGACGATCGTTTTTGTATAGTATTATTTAGATATGAAATACTTCTTCTTCGATATCGACGGAACTTTGACCAATATCCATACCGGTCAGCTGGTAGAAAGCGGAGTAGAGACTTTGCGGAAGCTGGAAGCCAATGGTCATTTCGTGGCGATCGCTACGGGACGGGCTTACTACAAAAGCGTCAAAATTGCTTCGCAAGCCGGTATCCACAACCTCGTGGCCAACGGCGGAGCAGCTTTGGTGATCAACGATGAGCTCGTCAAGAATGCGCCATTAGACAGAGAAAAGGCTTTGACGATCATCCATGAAGCCGATGAACTGGGCTATGGCATCCTGGTGGCGACGGAAGACAGCACCAAGGTCGTGATGAGAGATCATCGTTTTCTGGAACAGTTCGGCAGAAGGAAGGAAGATACCGAATACGTTTATGACCCTTTGATGAATTACGATGAACTGGAAAACATCTACAAGTTCTATATCTCGATGAAGGAAGAAGACGAATACAAGCTCAAAAACAGAGATCTGCTTGGCCACATCAGAATGGGTGACGACTACTTCTGGTACCAGCATGACAAGAAGGATAAAGGTATCGAAGATATGGTCGCCTATCTGGGTGGTGAGCTCAAGGATGTCGTGGTATTCGGGGATGGTGAAAACGACATGGTCATGTTCAGAAAGGAATGGACTTCCATCGCCATGGGCAATGGTTATCCTGGTTTACTTCAAAAGGCGGACTATGTGACGGATGCTTCGGAAGATGACGGGATCAAAAAGGCCTGTGAACATTTCGGATGGATCTGAGCACTACAAAAAGACACTTTTACCTAAGATAGTTTGGAGTATAATTAAGGTATGCGGGCGTGGTTCAATGGTAGAACCCGACCTTCCCAAGGTTGTGACGCGGGTTCGATTCCCGTCGCCCGCTCCAGTTAGAAAAAAGTGCAAACGAATTGCATTTTAAAGGATTTTTTAAGGTTTTAGCCTTAAAGGTTCGATAAATAGGGAGTATAGGTAAAAAAGCCAGGAATTGCTTAAGTTCTTTGAAAAACAAAGGCAATTCCTGGCTTTTTATAACACATGATTAACTAAACTTAATCAACAGTAAGTCTGCAGACAAGAGCGGTTGCGTGCGCGAAAAAAACAGCGATATACACAAAATTTCTGCGATGACTGTTTGCAGATACTGCTGCTGTGATAATGATACTTGCATGGGATCGCGTACAGCCAAAAGTGTACCGGTGAGACTCCGATGAGTGTAATTGAAACTTACACAGTGGTCATGTCAGAAGAATGTTTTTATACCGTAGTAGGTTGCTACAAGTTGCAAAAATGTATTTGTAGCAACCTACTACAGGTTCTTACGAATAGCAAAAATTAAGATTTATTAATAAGACACAAAAATGGAGATGTTGTTTTATTAATGGAAAGGAATTTTTCATAATGAGCATAATTATAAGCTGTAATAATCAAAAAGGTGGCAGTGGGAAAACTGCCACTTCAATAAATATTGCAAAAGGTCTGGCGGATGATGGACTTATGGTTCTGCTGGTAGATCTGGATCTTCAAGGCAACGCAAGTTCCAAATTCTGTGAAGATTATGAAGAGATCAACGGCATCGTGGAAGCGATCAACAATGAAGTTCGAATAGAAGATGTAGTCTACCCTACAGATATTCAAAATCTGTATGTCATACCTTCCAAACTGGAATGGCTCGATTGTCTCGAAGATATGGCAAGAGAATACTATACCCTCGAATCAGAAGGCAAAGAAAACACAAGCGTCATGAAGATCAAAAGACTGCTGGAACCAATACGCGAACATTTTGATGTGATCATTCTGGATAACAACCCGAGCTATAAGACGATTTTAATGAATTGCATATATGCGGCTGATCTGATCATTGTTCCAGTGAACATAGATCGTAATGCAATTAAAGGTGTGGATTATACGATCCGAAATATTGTAGAAGTTATCAATAATGCAGACGAAAATGTAGATCCGAAATTCAGAATTCTGATCAATAAAACGAGCCGGACAAAAGTATCAAGAGAATGTATTGAACTGATAAGACAAAAGTTTTCAGGAATTGTTTTGGATACAACGATTGCTAATCAGATATCCCCGGCAGAAAAGCAAACGTTCTTCGATGACTATTTTATGATCGATGATCAGACGACGAAAGTCGGAAGAGATTTCAAATGCCTGGTTGAAGAGATTCGGAAGGAGATGAATATATGATGCTGGACTTAAAGCTGAACAACATAAATGATATCAGTGAAGTCAATGATGCAAAATCAAATAAACTGGTATTTATACCGATCGATCAGCTGGTTTCAAATCCACAGAATTCAAAGGAGTTGTTTATTGATGATTCCTTAAAAGAATCGATCAGAGAGATAGGATTAAATGTTCCGTTAGATGTCATGGAGAGATCTGATGGTAAATATGAGATAAGCAGCGGAGAAAGAAGATTCGCTGCTTTTCTTTCGCTTGTTAAAGATGATCCGGAATTTAAATATTTGTGGAAAGGAAATACTCCAATATCGCCTGTAAGTAAAGGAATACCATGTACGGTAAACCGAAGAACTCTTTCAGATGAAGAGAAAAACCTGATTCGTCTGACAGGAAATAAATCAAGAGATTATGATCCTCTAGAGATATATAACCTGTTTCTGACAGCTCATAGCGTTTATATGACGAAAAAAGCAAAGGGAGAAATCGTGTTCGGTGATGGCCGCAAAGTGGAATGGCTTGCGAACTATCTTTCGGTTTCGCCGAGGACAATCCAAAAAATGGTGGAAGACAAGTGGATCATCAATACCACAAATTATGAAGATGTAAAAAAGGCGGGAAGCTATTCCGAGTATAAGGAAAACGTAGACAAGACAATGGAACTTGTTCGCAGAATGAAGTCCAAAGACAAATACAACAAAGAATACGGCATACTGAAAAGGATTTATAAACATCATCAGAAAATTGATTTTGAAAAGCTTGGACTTGAGGAATGGCAAATCAGTGATCTCAGAAAAAGCGCAATATCAACGATCCTTTCGATAATGGAAAGCTATGGGATCGAAAAAAGAGAATTGAGCAAAAGAGGTAATAGCAATGGCGATAATTAAGAACTCTGAAAACCAAATACATATATTTGTGGACAAAGACCTTTCGTATAAGGAGATCGGATTATTGATTACGCTTTTCAATGTGCCGGATGATTGCAATGTTTCAATCGAACTTCTTGCAAGTTTGCACCAGGATGGCAGAGACTCGATTGCAAGATCCATGAATTCTCTGATTGAAAAAGGATATATCTTCAGAAAAAGGATGTATCAGGATAATGCTGAATCTAAAAGAATGGAAATGGTATACGAGATCTACTCTGATCCGATAAACAATCCTCATCTTATAGAAACGTAACGCGATCGATCACAAAGGA
The DNA here is from genome assembly GCA_017432895.1 of Erysipelotrichaceae bacterium. Lineage (GTDB taxonomy): Bacteria > Bacillota_I > Bacilli_A > Erysipelotrichales > Erysipelotrichaceae > Colivicinus. The sequence continues at coordinate 45,589 of JAFRIG010000012.1, forward strand.
GGTGAATCAGATGAGCGAAAAAAACCAAAATAATAATCTGATCTATTATTCTCCGGAAATGATCATGCAGCTGGAGTTTTATCAGTTTCCAAAATGGCTATTAACACTAGACCTGAACAGCGACAGCAAATTGCTTTATATGATTCTTCTGGATCGTTATAAGCTATCGTTGAAAAATGGATGGATTGATGATGATAACAGAGTCTATATGATTTATACAAGATCTGAAGCGATGGAGATGCTGCGAATCGGAAACAAGAAATGTGTAAAACTATTTGACGAACTGAAAGAATATGGGCTGGTCGAAGAACGTAGGCTTGGTTTTACAAAGCCAAACATTCTTTATCTTAAAGGGACAAATTATATCAAGCCCACAGTAAAGTCGGAAAACCTTTATGAGGAAAATCTGATGTGTCAAAATGACACTTCAGGAAACCTGATGTGTCAAAACGACACTTCTAGAAGTGTCAAAATGACACATCATGAAGTGTCAAAACGACACCTTAATAATAACTATATTAGTAATAATGATATGAATAATGAAACTGATTCAAAAGAAGACCAGTTCTTTTCACCGGAAGAGATCGAAGAATGGGATGTTGATGAATTCTATTCACACTTAAGCGATCAGCAGTATCAATCTTTTGAACGACTTCTCAAGCTCAGTAACAAAGGTGATCTTCATTCTTCAAAAGAGAGTTTGATTGATTATTTCAAGAAGCTGATTCTGAATCAGTGGAAAGATTCAAGTGGCCAGCCAATAAGAAATATAGAAGGCTATGTGATAATGAATTTTTCGTTTTATCAATCTCAACAGAAAAGAAAACAGGAGGAGACATGATCAGATACAATACATCAAGCGACAGACTCTGCAAAATTATCAGAAACTGGTGCAGAGAAAACAATTACTATTTCTCCCTGGAACCCTCAGACGGAGAAAAAGACACTGATGTCTATCCGTTCAGAATCCTTGCACCATCTTATATGGAGGATGATCTATTAAGAGAGATCAGACTGAGAACACAGTAACGGAGGAGATCAATGAAGAAGGATTCAGGAAAGAGAAACTTAATATGCATAATTACAGCAATTGCTGTGATGGCTTTGATAATTTCGGGAGTACTGTATTTCAGAAGCATCTCTTTGACTGCGGATGAGCAGATGCAGAAAACTGCAGATTCAGAAACTGTAAAGAATGAAGACAGCAAAACAGAATCTTTGGTTTCTGCTAAAGAGGAAACTGTTGCCGATAGTTCTGCTGAAGCAGAACCTGTAGATGATGGAACTGTAGATGAAGATAACCCATCATCAGCCGATAACAGTTCGCCTGTTTCTGCATCCGAAAGAAAAGGTCACTACGAAACAATCCAGATCCTTGTTTCCGAAGCCTGGGATGAGAAAGTTCTGGCAAAGAAAGGAGCCTGTGAAGATATTCTTGTCTCTGAAGCATGGGACGAGGAAGTTGGATCCTGCTACGCCTTTGGAAGAGATTACGAGATGGGATATGAATGCGGAATCTGCGGCTTTCAGACAACAGGAGATATAGCTTCTCATATCAAGTCGGAACATGACGGCGCAGGAAATTGGTATAACGTCAAGATCTATACCAGCGACGAAAAATGCCTTGACTACCGCATAGAGGCCATTCATCATAACGCGGTCTACAAAACGGTCTGTGAGGAAGACGAATACACAATAGTACATCACGATGCGGTGTACAGAAGTGAAAGGGTATGGGTTGATGACTGATGGAGTATACTATTTACATGGTTGGACGGATAGTATCGACATCCGGAAAATGTCCGGAAGCAACAGATGGATCCAGATGAGGATTGATTCATACAGAGTCATCTATTCGATCATCAATAACAGGCTCATCATTATTTAAGTAATGCTCGCAGAAAACAGAGGCGAGATACAGAGACAATACAATAAACGATAGAACAAGTCGTCTGATAGGACGGCTTTATTATGCCGACGCACGCCCCTTAAAGAGGCGTTTTTTAATATATAAATCTTATTTGAAAGAAAGGACAAGAAGAAAAGAGAGGATTGAATGATGAGAAAGATTAGAAAAACGTTGCTGATGATCCTGACGGTCATGATGTTCATGTCAGGATTCAGCACAAAGACCTTTGCGGATGATGAACAGGCAAAATCCGAACCCGATTCATTTACCGTACACTACGAGTTTGTACTGCGGGGCAGTGATGAGACTTTGCCTGAAGAAGTTATGGCAAAGCTTCCGGATGATATCACAAATCTCCAAACAGGCGATGAAGTGGAGAACTTCCCGATTGAAGATGTTGTTTTGGATGAAACAACTTATTCCTTCCTTAGCTGGTCTCAGGATAAGGTGGCAATCACAGACAGTGATGTAACGGTAACCGGCACATGGGATAAGAAGGTAACAGAACCTGTGGAGCTTCAGGAAACCGAAGAGGTTCCTTCGGAGTCCAAGGAAGAAAAGGCAAAACATCTTGTCAGCTACATGTTTGCCAATGCTACGGCAAGAGATGGTATCGGATCATTGCCTGAAGAAATCATGACTTTATTACCGGAAAAAGAAGAAGTGGAAGATATTGACTCCTATGAGCCAAAGTATCCTTCCTCTACAGAAGTATCCGGCTACGTGTTCAATGGCTATGAACCTTATAAGTATGATAGTGGTGATATTCTTTATCAGGGCATCTGGTATAAAAAGGAAACAGGATCATTACTGAAGGCCCCATTGTTAAGAGCAGCAGGAAGTGAATCCTTCGGCTATGGCGGACAGCCAAACTGGGGACTGACCGGCGGCTGGGGATACAACGGCCATAACGGTTTCTCGATCGGGGGTGTTGAATCCTGGTGTATTGATGCCAGAGTCCCTTTATCTGAAATAGGAACATCCTATGATCCTTTGGGTTCTTCATCAGGAAGAGCTGCCGAGATCATTGCTATGGGAAAGATGAACGGCAGATCCCAAGCTGAAATACAGGCTGCCTTATGGAACGAGGAAGGCTATGCCTCCTATGTCAACGGTGCCTATATCGATCCGAATGATTCCGACTTCAATTCAAGAGGCATGTATGGCTATTCCATCACCACATGGGGCGGCGAAGGACTGCAGACCCAGGGCAAGGATCCTTCCTGGTGGCCGCTTGGTGGCTATGTCAAAGTCTACAAGAAAGCAACTGATACTTCGTTCAACTATGTAAAGAACTGCCCGATCAACTATTCTCTTGCAGGAGCAGTCTATGGCGTCTATTCCGATGCTGCCTGCACGAACAGAGTCGCAAAACTCACAACCAACTCTAACGGTGAAACAGGGAAAAGCGGCGCTTTGGATCCTGGGACCTACTATGTAAAGGAGATCTCTCCTTCACCGGGTTTCCTTCTTGATGAGACCACCTACAGCGTAAGAGTTTCTGCAGGAGAAACCTCATCCATTACTTCGACGGAAGAACCGGTCAACGACCCGTTCACCATAAGACTTTTCAAACTCGATCGAAGACAATCGGAATACGTTAATCATCTCGATGAAGCGGAATTCACTTTGAAATACTATGACAGTCAAAGCGACAATCCTTCTTCAGATTTACGGTTCACCTGGGTATTCAAACCGGTATTCGATGAAGAAGGAAGAGCTCTTGTCATTTTTGATGAAGAACATTATGTAAGAGGCGATGATCTGCTTCTTGATGAAAATGGAAACTTTTTCCTGCCTCTGGGTACATTCACGATCGAAGAGACTTTGGCTCCAAAACTGTTCTCCAGAGATGAAAACATCTATGTCGGACATATAAGAGAAGTAAACGGCCATGCGCAGGCTTCCATTGAGGGAAAAGGATGGCTGGATGTCGAAAACGAAGATCTGTCCCAATCCGAAGAGCTGCAGACTGTATCGCTGGTCATTCAGAAGGTGAATGAGGAAACCGGCAAGAACGAGCTTCCGGAAGATCACATCACTTCTACCGCAACTCTGGAAGGCGGAGTGTTCCATATCTGGAGGATCGGAAGATACGATGACGGCGATGAACCCAAGATGATCGATATCGCTCCGATCGACTATGGAACTCTAATCACAGACGCAGAAGGAAAGTGTTCCATGGAATACGAACCTGGAACTACAGACGGACTTCTGCCTGGCAAATTCAGAATCATTGAAGAGAAGGCTCCAAACGGCTTCGCAATCAACGAAAAGGAATTCATCCTGGAAGCTCCTGTCAAAGAAAGAAACACCGCTGCTTTCCAGTATTCTCTTCAAATCGGAGACAAGCTGACACGCATTCAGATCGAAAAGCTTGACGACAAGGGGGATCTTGTCCCGAAAGAGGCGACAGCCACCATACAGCTGATCGAGACTGATACCGGAAGAGTGGTCTATGAATTTGTCGCTGATGGAAGCTCCCATGTAATATACGGTCTTACGACATTAATGAACTATCACCTTCATGAGCTTTATGTGGCACCAAACTTCAGACTGGCCATCGACAAGGACGTAGTGCCGATCGAAGCTAACGATTCGGATATGCACTACTATCACATGGTCGACCATGGAATCGAGATCCATACGACTGCATCTTTCTCTGATGAAGGAAAGAAAGACTGGGACAATCCTTCCGGCAAGCATTATGTGGCAGACGGAGTCGCACACATCTTTGATGAAGTCAGCTATAAGAACATCTATGAGGGTGAGACCTATATCCTTGAAGGAGAACTCTTCGACAGGACAGAAAACAAGTCTTTAGACAATGTCGTAAGGAAAGAATTCGTCCCGAAATACGATGTCGGCATTGAGACACTGGAATTTGAGCAGCAGCTTGATGACTTGGACAACCATGATCTGGTCGTCTTTGAAACCCTCTATCATGTTAAAGACGGCGAAGAGATCAAAGTCACTGAGCATAAGGATCTCGAGGATGAAGATCAGACCATCTATGTTGATGAGCTCTACCGTGCGGACTTTGAAGTTTTAAAGGTCAATGCCGATGATACGCAGGAACCTTTATCCGGTGTAGCATTTCATATCACATCCCACAGAGTGAAAAGGGATGGTGTATCGGAAGACTATGATCTGGGAGAATTCACCACGGATGAAAACGGAAAGATCTTTATTGAAAAGCTCAAGGAAGACACCGTTTTAACGATCACAGAAACAAAGGAAAAGGATCCGACCTGGTACAGATGGGAAGAGCCTTTTACCTTTGATATCGGACATGATTCTTCAATCACATTACACAGTGATCCGATCGAGAATCATCAGATAAGGATCGGCACATCCGCTTTGTTTGAGGAATCAGATTCCAAGAACTATGTCGCAGACGGAGTTGCCCATATCATCGATTCTGTAAATTATGAATGGCTCTATGAAGGAGATTCTTACAAGCTGGTTGCGACTCTGATCGACAAGGGAACTGCAGAAGAACATCTGGAAGAGGAAGTCACAACCGTTGAACATGAATTCACTGCCTCCGGTTTACACGGATCCGAAGATGTGATCATCGAATTCAACCTTGACGGCTATGACAATCACGACTTTGTTGTCTTTGAGGAACTTTACCGGATTATCGAAAAGGAAGACGGTTCAAAGGAAGAGATTAAAGTTGCAGAACACAAGGATATCGACGATGATGATCAGACAGTACACGTCGACGAACTCTACCGTGCAGCCATGGTCCTGTACAAGATCGGAAACGGCAATAAGGACATTAAACTGAACGGTGCCTATTTCAATGTAACGACAAAAAGAACCAAGAGAGACGGAACACTTGTCGAAAAGGATCTTGGCACCTATGTAACCGGAGGTATCCTGATCGAAAGGGATGCAGCATTTAGGACGACGGTCTATTCCGATGAAGCGCTCACCACCAGCATCCGGTCCGTTGAATCCTCCTATGATTCCAATCTGAAGAAACAGGCAGTCACACTGCTTAGCCTTCCTGAAGGGGAATACTGGGTGAAGGTGGAAGGCGAAGAAGATGCAAAGAAATATGAAGTATCCAAAGGAACGATCGTACTGTTCGATCAGCCGGAAGATACCGAAGTGACTTTCACCGAACTTGTTGCGCCGGCAGGATACTACATCGACAGAAAACCGTTCATCATCAATGTCGGACATGACTATGAACTGGAACGTGTTGAGAATTACCGCTCCAACTCCATGATTGTTATAACAAACATCATTCCGGATACAGGATATGATGGAGAAGAAAACTGATCGATCCTCTCTATACAAAAATCCATAAGAAGAAATACCTACGGGGCATTGATTGAACACGGTCAATGCCTTTTCTTATGGATGAAAGAAAAGAAAACATGAACGAGTATAGACCAAGACATCTGAAAAAAGATGTTACAGAGGAAAAGATCAGGAGAAATGATACAGAAGCTGATGAAAAGTTTAGCGAGAAGATCCATGAGGAGATCGATGAGCTGATCGAAGATTTCCTGAAGGAAAATGGAATGTCTGAAGAACCGATCAGAGATACGATCGAATTTTCAAAGATAAATACTGAAAACGAAGAACACCATAGCAGCCGTAAAGGCATCGTTCTTTCAGTCGGAATCCTGGTGTTTCTGATCGTCTTCTTTGCGGGATTCTCAATGATCCACGGCAATCAGAAAACATTGTCTGAACCTCAGATCATAGAAGAAGCTGACAAGTCCAATCCAATGGATCCGGAATTGAGAACCATGTGGCTTTCCAATAAAACTATCAATGAAGATTACATCGGCCAGATTATTTTTGATTCAGAACTCGTCGATCTTCCCTTTGTTCAGGCGAAGGATGTCTACAGGGAAGATGGAACGCCCTACGTTTTCTATGACAGCGATGGAAAACCCATTGAAGATTTTGAGTATCATACCGGCAACGATGTCTATCTGTGGACCTCTTGGAAGACAGGACAGTATGACGGATATGAGGAAGGCGGATCGGTGTTTCTTGATTTCCGCAATGACCTGAATGATCAAAACCTGATTATCTATGGCCATCACTTCGCCAGAGACTGGGATCCAAAAGGGAACAAACAGTTTACTCCGCTGGATCTTTTATTATCGAAAGAGAATTATGAGAACAACAGATATCTATCTCTGATCCTGGACAATGAGATCCGAAAGTATGTTGTCACCAATGTCTTTACGATCGATACTGAAGATGAATACGAGCAGCAGATCATACGGACGGATCTGGACTTTGACCTAAACGGCAACGCCGATCCTTCGTTTTTTGCCGGCTTTATCAGCTATATCAGCAAGATTTCAAGGTATGAGACTGAAGAATCAGTTAACACTGATGATTATCTATTGACACTGATTACCTGCATCGAGCACCAGCCAAGATACCGGCAGGTCGTCTTGTGCAGGGAACTGGAAAGAAGCATCTATACAGACTAGAAAACGATGTATACTGCTTCTTTTCCCCAATTGAGAAGCAGATGCATAGATTACCCTGAAAGACAGGTCCTGCATGAAATACCCTTTTCTAAAAATATATGCAGGATCTGTCTTTATCACAACTATCAATTGTAGCAAGCTGCTACAGATTCAAATCACATATGGAATTAAACGACTACAGAAAGAAAGACTACATGCCTTTCTGCATTGAAGAGATCAAGGAAGCGTTCAGGAAAGGTATCGATCCAAAGCTCATTGAAGAGTATATGTCCGATACCGATCTGGGAAACCTGCAGCTCAGGCAGATCCGTCTGGGCCTTGAAGAAGATCTTGATGTCTCTATCTATGCCAGAGTCACTATGTCTTACAGGGATATGGAGCAGATACGTCTGAGACTTCTGAAGGAAAAACAGGACCGGGATCTTCAAAAGGAGGAGGAAGAAAGGCTTCTTAAAGAAAAGACAAAAGAGGAAGTTCATAAGCTTAGGCTTCACAATACTCTGAATATCTTTCGGATCCTTCTGATTCTGGCGCTGATCGCAGCAGCCATACTGCTGTACATCATCTTCAAACACTTATATGAACTCTACAATGAAGATCTGTTTATTGAATTCAGGAATGAAAAGATCACTCTTGAATACAATGAACCTTTTCTGCCGGAAAAGCAGATCAAGGACTGTTCAAACGGAGACAGCATCATTATCATCTATCCATCCTTCAGCGCTGATGAACTTGGCGAATTCACAGTCACCTACCAGTTAAGCAACGGACTTAAATCCATCAGGGAAGATCTGAAGATCGAGGTGATCGATTCAGTTCCGCCTGTGCTTTTACTGAAGGAAGAGGAGATCACTTTAATCAGGGATGTTGATGAATTTGTTCCGGAAGACTGTATCGAAGAGATCTCGGATAACTGTGATGATGAAGTTGATCTCAAAGTCAGCGAGATCAA
>JAFRIG010000013.1 GCA_017432895.1 Erysipelotrichaceae bacterium
CATTATAACCCAAATCACGATCAGTTTGGATACAGCATCATAAAAAACGCCTGAAATATAAGCGTTTTACGATAAAAAATTAATGTTGAGCAAACTTAGTGGTATATGTAGCTAGAAAGAGCTACAGGGAATTCAGGATTAATATACCATTTAAATAATTGTCTGCCGTTACCATCTTAGTTAAAATTTAGATATGAAAGCTTTTGAACCAAAAGATCTGTTTAAAACAACCTTGGTCTTTTTCCTGTTTCTATCTTTATGCAGCTGTAAAACGCAAAACAGCGAAAACGAGCAGACAGACATTCAGGAAGATAACATTGATAAGGCTTTTATCTGTGAAGAAATAAACGTTTTACCCGAATATGAGTGGCAGAAAAGCGTCTCTTTCCCCGACCGTCTTGGTAGTATCGACGACACCCTGGCCATGAACTCCATCATCGGCTTTGAAGGCTACAGTGGACAGGGAGAGCTTTATCTTCAAGCCAAAGACGTATCATCTTTCGATCTCTTCATCAACAGCGTCAGATGTGAAGGTCTTGAATCCGATAAGCTCTATCATATCGATTATTCGGCCTATGCCGTAAACGGAACCAATTCCTTACAGGTCTCCAATGTTGAAGGTGATGGCAAGGTCGAGGTCTATATCCCCTATCCCGTCCTTATTGAAGGAACGCTTGCCGAAGAAGGCTTCAAAGAAGAATGTTTTGAACTGATCTCCGATATCATCGAAAACGACATCGCATACGGCTTCCCTTCCGCCCAATTGGCCATCATCCGCCATGGCAAACTCGTCTACAATCAGACCTGGGGCTATCTCAATTCCTATGACCAGAATGGAAACAGACTTACAGATCCCAAAGAAGCCAACAACGACACGATGTACGACCTGGCTTCCGTCACCAAGATGTTCTCGGTGAACTATGCCATCCAGAAACTGATGTCGGAAGGAAAGATAAACCTTACTGATAAGATCAGCGATTATCTGGGTGACAGCTTCTATGAAGATACTCTCGACTTTTCTTACGACTTCGGTGTTCAAACCGATCTGGATACCCAAAAGGACTGGAAAGCTTCTTTAACTGTTGAAGATCTGCTGAAACACCAGGGCGGTTTCCCGCCGGCACCCCGCTACTTTGCGATCGGCCTTGATGCCCCAAGTCAGGAATACCTGCCTGATGCCTACAACGTCCTTTTCGCCGGTTACCAACACAGTGAAGAAACCAAACAGGCCACCATCAAAGCCTTCGACAAGACTCCTTTGGTCTATGAACCTCGCAGCCGCACCATGTATTCCGACGTCGACTACATGATCCTGGGAGTCATCGTCGAGATGATAGCTGATCAGGGTCTTGATGAATATCTCAAAGAAAACTTCTTTGAACCGCTGCAGCTTACCCGTATAACTTACAGTCCTTTGGATAACGGCTATGAAAAATACGATTGTGCCGCTACGGAGCTCAATGGCAATACCCGCGATGGCGCCGTCTATTTCCCGGGCGTCAGAGAATATACTTTACAGGGCGAAGCCCACGACGAGATGGCTTACTATTCCATGAACGGTGTTTCCGGGCATGCGGGTCTTTTCGCCAATGCGGCCGATCTGGCCAAACTGGCCTATCTGATGTTTACAGGCGGTTATGGCGGCTATAAGTTCTTTGACCGCAATGTCATCGACTTATTTGCCTCGCCTATCGCTATTGATACCGCCAATTCAGGTTTAGGCTGGGCCAGACAGGGCGACGATCAGCGCAGCTGGTATTTCGGCTCCCTTACGGACTCCTCCACTATCGGTCATCAAGGCTGGACCGGAACACTAGTCATGATCGATCAGGAAAGAGATATCGTCATGGTCTATCTGACCAACGAAAGAAATACCGCCTTGACCGATAAGGAAGTCAACGCCAATGACTTCAACGGTCTATACTATACGGCTTCGACTTTAGGCTTTGTCCCGGAGATCTTCTCGATCGGCTTGGACAGCGACAGTGATGTCAAGCCAGTCTTAACAAGCTTACTGTCTTCGATGGTAGCAGACGCTAAAGGACTGATACCCGATAACGCCAACAAAGACCACCCCGCTTACCTCAACTACTTAAGCAAGGTCAAAGTCTATGAAGACTGGATCAAAAAATACGGAGAATAATGATGGATGAACGTTTAGAAAAACAGCTGGCCTTTATCTTAGAGATCGACAAAGAGAAAAACATCTTCCGCCAGACCCACTTGTCGGGACATGGCCGCAACGAAAACGATGCTGAACATGCCTGGCATATGGCCATCATGGCCTACCTGCTTAGAGAGTATGCCAATGAGGAAGTGGACATCGGAAAGGTGATGCTGATGTGTCTGATCCACGACATCGTCGAGATCGATGCCGGCGATACCTACGCCTATGACCAGGAGAATCTCAAGACCCAAAAGGCCAGAGAGGAAGCCGCCAAACAGCGGATCTTCTCTTTACTGCCTGATGATCAGAAAGTTGAACTGATGGCTCTGTTTGATGAATTTGAAGACTATGAAACAGCGGAATCCAGATTCGCCCACGCCATGGACAATTTCCAGCCCCTGCTTTTAAACAACAGTAATGAAGGCGGCGACTGGAAGGAACATGACGTCGATGCCAAAACCGTCTACTCCCGCCAAAACAAGACCGCCCTTGGTTCCAAGAAGATCTTTGAAGTCAGTGATATGATCCTGCAGAAAAACATCGCCAGTGGAGCTTTGAAAAAATAGATGCCGGAAGTCAAAGAATGGACAGCTGATGATATTCAAGAAGAAATAAAGATCAAATCATCATTCCCCATCGAATACGAAAAGCTTAAAAACAATTGAAACAGAGTTAAACAAAACCGACGGTCAGTCGGTTTTGTTTGTAATCGTTATTGTTTTTTGTTTACCACTCAATGATCTTTTCTAAGACCTTCACAAAAGCTTCCAGACCCTTCTTATCTTCCAAAGAGAAACGACCATAACTTGGTGAATCGATATCCAATACCGCCACTACCTTTCCATCCTTATGGATGGGTACGACGATCTCGGAATTGGAAGCACTGTCACAGGCTATATGACCCGGAAATTCATGGACATTGGGGACCAACTGCGTCTCGTCCTTTTCATAAGCCGTACCGCAGACACCCTTGCCCTTGGCGATATTGACGCATGCTGTCTTGCCTTGAAACGGACCTAACAATAAAGCTTCATTCCTAACCAGATAGAAACCAGCCCAGTTGAGATCTTCAAGTGATTCATTCAATAAAGCACTGGCGTTGGCTAAAACAGGCAGATAGTCGTTTGAAGCTTCACACAGCGCTTCAAACTGCTTTATAAGCAGATCGTAATTGGTCATTATCTGCGCCTGTCATCTCTGCGGCCATAGACCAGGACCAGTCTGAGTATCTGTAAGACCGTGGAAGCCACGCCGGCCACATAGGTCAAAGCCGCCGCTCTTAAGACCGTTCTGGCGCCGTCTAGTTCACCGTCATTGACATAGCCGTACTGCTGTATCATGGCCAAGGCTCTATTCGAGGCATCGATCTCCACCGGCAGGGTGACGATCTGAAAAACCAAAATGACGCATTCCAGCAGGATACCGAACCAGATCAGATTCATCATGCCAAGCATCAGACCCATCATGATCGAAAGATAACCGGCATAGGAAGAGAAGTTGGCCAATGGCACCAGAGAAGCTCTGATATTTAGCAAGGCATACTGCTGCTTATCCTGCACGGCATGTCCGCATTCATGGGCGGCAACCGCGATCGCCGCGATCGAATCGGAACTGAAATTACTTTGGGAAAGCGTGACGTTCTTGTTTTTGGGATCGTAGTGATCCGTCAGCATCCCTCCACCCTGATTGACACTTATCTCATGCAGATCGTTGTTGAAAAGCAGTTCCTTGGCCACCATCGCCCCGGTATAGCCCTTCTCGTTTTTTATCTGGGAGTATTTGCGGTAAACCGACTGAATATACAGTTGTGCACCATAAGTTATAAAGAAAGCTAAAAAAGTCAAACCGTAATAGATCGTATAATCGTTCATCTTACGTCCTCCTTTCCCTATTATTTTACCAATCTTAACAGGCTTTCCAAAGTATAATAATCTGATATGTAAGTACCCTTTGTCAAGTGTTGTTTAAAACAATCTGATCATTTTCAATCAAATAACACCTAAGATCTATATGAACCTCTAGGACATCTGGAAGAAGCTTTAGACTGTATCAGTTCATCGGCAGTTGGCCACTCTGATATTCGCTTATTGGAATCAGATTCCTCGGCAGGTC
>JAFRIG010000014.1 GCA_017432895.1 Erysipelotrichaceae bacterium
ACGCTGCTGCTTTAAAGGATGTTGAAGAGGCAAAGAAGACAAGGGAATACGGTCTGGATATGGTTAATCATCCAAACTGGTTCGATGCATCGTTTATATCCTGACTTTCCTATGATTCACTTCATCTTGAACTTCCCGATGGAAATCTATATTTTGCGCCGATCATCAACTGGGGAAAATGCAGAGAAGAAAACGGCAGGCTTGTCATGCCTGTGACCGTTCGTCTGAATCATGCAATCGCTGATGGCTATCTGGTTGCAAACGTATTTCGTCTCTTGGAACAGGAAATCAAGTCTTTCATGAAGCTCTAATTGCTAAATTCCAGTATAACTTTCTTCGTTTTGAATAATACCTCCAAAATAATTAAATCGAACACAAAAAGGGATTCCGGCAGAAACCGGGATCCTTTTTTAACGTATGATGATTCGTAATGACTCTAGGCTCTCTGTTCCGCTTTTCTTCGATACTGTTACTCTCAATATCGTAAAACCGATGAAAGCAGTGATCACGAATCCGCCAAACACATTCCGCAGCGGACGATAGCTGTAGTTGAGAACGATCCATCCGAAGATCGGGTTGAGGATCGTCGACAGGATCTCGTTGTCCAATAAGAGACAGAGAACCCCTCCCAGTAAGGCAATTCCGGCCGAGAGACCAATGTGACCGCGCCGACACCGTAGTTGCTGTAGAGGGAGATGCCGACAGAGCGGGCATTGGAAGTGATGAGGTTGGACACCCTATCATGATTGCATAGCCGCTGCCGATGACTCGTTTATCGACCGTTACTGCCAGTAAGGCTGGGATGGCTGTAGAAGCGAAAGCCTTCACGATGCCATCCAGTATCACGACACCGTACAATGTTGCCGGGCTTTGGACAAAGCGGAAGAAGAAGAGTTAGATAGCCTTTGCCAGGAAGACAGCATTCCCTGCCATAGGACGAAAGAGCACCGTAGCAATCAGACAGACAGAGAGAGCCGTTCCAAAGACAGTCGGAGAGATCCCGACTTCCTTGACTACATAGAGCGAACGGAAGGCATTCTTCATGAGTTCACAATACTGGTTCAGGATGTTGGTCAGGATGACCAGTATGACATTCTTCTCCCGCAGGCTCTTCAACCCCTGAAGATACGTTTTCACTTTCTCAAGCATTTTCTCATACTGGTTTAACGATCGACCAGCTGGGCCAGACCGCTTTGGCCGTAGCCGTAGTTGTCGCGATTGATATAGACGATAAGTAACGTCGCAAAGAAGGTCAGGATGTTGGTAGCCAGGAAAGAATACCAGACACCTTGAATACCGAAGATAAGCGGCAAGGCGATGATAGTCAGGTTGGAGAAGACGATCTCCTGTAAGATGGTCAGTATCAGTGAAGAGCGGTAATTGCCTAAGGCGGAAAAACTCATCCTGGCTCCGACGTTGTAGCCAAAGAAGGGGAAGCCATAGGGGCAAATGCTTAAGCCGAAGATGATCAGGTCTTTGATGTCGGCTGCCGCTTCACCCACAAACAGCTTTGCGATCGGTCCGGAGAAGAAGATGAACATCAGTATCGTGGCTATGATCAATATCGCTGTCGAAGCGATGATCTGTTTGAAGAGTTTCTTGAGCTTTTCAACATTTCTTTCACCCAGGGCATAACTGAGCAAAGGTCCGGTTGCGGCAAACAAGCCAAAGTAGGCACTCATGAAAGTGAAGGCGATGTTGTTGGCGATGGTGTAGGCCGCCAGATATGATTCATCACCGAAGCACAAGATCGCATAGTTGCATACGATGTAGCCGATACCGACCGACATGTTGGAAAAGAAGGTGGACAGACCATAACGGAAGCTTTCCTTGAGCAAGGGGAAGATATTGCGGCTTGGTTTGGCGAAATGGACTTCCGCCTTGCGGCTGGAATAGAACAGTAAACCGATGATGTTCTGGATCGCAACAGCGATCAGGTTGGCATAGGCGGCACCGGCCATGCCAACACCTTTATAGACGACAAAGAACCAGTCGAAAAGGAGGTTGCTGCCGACGTTGAGGATCGTAGCGGTCAGTTCCATCTTAGGCGAACCGGCCGGTACATAGAAGCGTCCGAAGATGTTGCCGGTCAAAGTGAAAGCGGCGTAGAGACAATTGATGTTGAAGAAGCTTTTCGCATAGGGCATGATCGTTTCCGTCGCTCCCAACATAAGCAATATCTGATCCTTGAAAAGATATTCCGTAAGTGACAACAGTAAACCAAAAGCCAGCGTCGCCAGTAAGACAGCCGTAAAATCGCTGCAGGATTCTTCATCCTTCTTTTCCCCCATCTTGCGGGCAGCCAGTACGGCTACTCCGGCAAAAAGGGAGGATAGAGCTCCATGCATCATAAACATGGGAGTCAGGATGGAGAAGGCACTTTCGGCGGTCGTACCGACATAGCGGGTTATAAAAAGACCGTCATCGACGGTGTAGAGGAGATTGAAGATGAATTCGTTTAGGATCGCCGGTAAGGCGAATCTGAGCAGTTCGAGCAGCGTATAATCCTTGCCGATCGTTTTGACTTCTTTTTCGTTCACAGATGCCATTCTAGCACAATGGTATCCATTCAACAACCTTATGTGAACCTCCCATAAGCTAAAGACTTATGGGCTTCGTAAGAAGTCTGCTATTATTGTCAACCCCGAAGGGAAGCCTTATTCTTACAGGCTTATCCACTTAGCCGCTACCGTATTGAGTTTACACTCTTTACGCTACTTG
>JAFRIG010000015.1 GCA_017432895.1 Erysipelotrichaceae bacterium
AAAATCAGAAAGACGAACTTATAAACTGGCTCAAAACAATGATTTGATCAAAAACATTATGAGAAGTAAAAACAAAAGAAAATCCTGATAAACAGGACACTTTTAAGATTCACTTCTCATAATAAATCACTTCTCATAAGACGAGACATATTATACGGTCATCAAGAGTGATCTCAAGACAACAGAAGACGGCAAGAAACCAAGAGGACTTTCGGCAAACAAGATCTGTATCGGTATCGGATGCGACAAGGATCAGGTCTACCTGGCCGTCGAAGGAAAGGCCAAGACCTCTGAAACAAAGACACTCAGAGCCTTCAAGGATCACATCAGGAAACGCTCAACCCTGATTCATGATGAGGAACAGTCCCACAACATCCTGATAGAAACACTGAATCTAAAAAGCAGGTCGTACAATTCCGCTTATCTCAAGACTCTCGATGATAAGCACAATCCGCTTGGAAAGATCAACCGCTATTGTGATCTGCTCAAGAAATTCCTCAACTCTCATTCCGGTTTCAACAGGGATGAATTACAGGATTACCTGAATCTGTTTTCCTTCATGATGAATGCCCCGCACAACAAACTGGAGAAGGTAAAGATCCTGCTGGACAAAGCCCTTCATTCATCAAAAAGAATAACTTTTAGAGAATACTACTTAAAAAAGAAGCAGTAAATACGGGATAAACCAGCACATCTGTGCAAATGAAGGTTTTTATTTATTATTTACAGGTTTATTTCTGCTTTGCTTCGATCAATTCAGGCTTGCCGAAAAACGGGCCAGCCTGATTCAATTTGACGATCGTTATCTTTTTATCATTGAAAGTAAGACGATAAGAATCCTCTATACACGTCTCCACAAATCGGCCATTCATGATCAGCGTCTCATCATCGGCGAAATACGCATCACCTAAATAAAGCCTTGTCAGATCGTCTTGCTTGCCGATAAGATTGGTAAAGCGGGTACCATTGCTCGCAAAACGGATCTTCTCTTTGCGGCCACTTTGAGTCTCAAAACTCCAGATAAAACCGTATTCATCAAAATCAAAACGGAAGGACAGGATATTATCGGACTTTTCGCCGGTCATAAAATTGCCCTCGAACGGCGTCCAGGTTCCGCTTTGCAATTCGTACTCCCTACCATTTATCTGATCGATGATCCTGGAAAAAGGCTGACATACAGGATTTCCGATATTCAAAGTCTTCAACCTGGCTGCCAATAGTTCATATGCATCATCATCTTGATCAATATCTTTACCTGAACTTATCTTATCCGCAAAATCCCAGGTGATGTTCAATACTTTTTGAGCGACATGCTGGCCCATCGCCGTTTCCGTTATGCCAATGATCATATCGAGATCCGGCAAAACGATCGTGAATTCACCTAAAAAGCCATCCGCACGATAGGCGTTGTGCAGCTGACACATCCACAATTGAAAACCGTAGCCTTTGGCATTATCGGCATGATCGAGATCTTCATTTCCTGAAGAAGTATCGATCTGAGAACTGGTTGCCATCTTTACAAAATCTTCGGCCAGTATCCTTTCTCCTTCCCATACGCCGCCATCGGCATATAGTTTTAACAGACGAAAGTTGTCTTCAAGCGTCGCATATAGACCCCCGGCACAAAACTCGCTTCCATCCGGCAGTATCATCCACTTGAGATTATCCGCATCGATGCCGATCTTTTCGAAAAGATGATTCTTCAGAAATTCATGAAGACTTTGTCCCGTCTTTTTTCTGATGATAGCTCCCAGCAAATTGGAAGCATAGGAATTGTACATGAAGACACTGCCCGGCTTATCGACGACCGGTGTATGTAAAAAGTCACGGATCCAGTGATCAGATGCGACAGGTGTCTGTTTCATGCCACAGCTCATCGTAAGCAGATCCCTGATCATAAGACTGTTGAGATTCTCATCGATCTCTTCCGGTACCTCTTCAGGGAAGATGTCCACGATCCTTTCATCCAGCTTCAAAATACCTTTAGTATAGGCGATACCGATCGCCGTGCCGGCATAGGTCTTGGAATGAGATTGCAAGCCATGGCGGATATTGGGTCCAAACGGCGTCCAGAAAGCTTCAGTGATCAGCTCGTCATGTCTCATGATCATCAGACCATGCATTTGCGTACCGCAGCATTCCAGTTTATCAAGGTAATTTAAAACAAGCCTGCTGGGAATGCCCACATCTTCCGGTCTTGCCCTGTCAAACGGTTTTCTATGCCTCAACACGATATATTGATCCTTCGTTCATCTTCTTCAAGTACATTATATCATTGCCCTGTTTTTACTATTCCATAGGAAGAAACAAAAACAGCCTAACAAAAAAGCATCAAAAGATGCCTTCCTGTGTTAAGTTTAATTCTTTGAATCTTAGCGTTTACTGGATATTGATCTCGACTGTCCCATCGCTTTGGCCGACACAAGTCAGCTGCACGACATAGTCGCCGTTGGCAAGTGACAGATCAAGGCTGTCACCCGGTCCAACTTCTGCCGTTTCCAGAACAGCACCGCCGACATATTCGTCACTTTCTCCTGATCCCGAGGTTTTGATGGCTTCCGCGAATTCGATCTTCAGCTTTCCCTTGTTTAAAGAAGATTCGATGTGAACGGTCTTGTTTTTATTTACGCTCATCGTCGATATTTCCGCGTAAGTGCCATCTTCCGCATCATTGATCTTGATCTTGGCCTTGGAAGATGACGAAGTGATGTCCATCTTGGCTCCGCCGCAGCCGCTTAACAATAAAACGGACAATAAAGCCAAAATAATCGCTTTTCTGATTATTTTCATAACTTTTTTCCTTCTTTTTATATGTTTTTATTATAGCTTTTTATAAGCATATAGTTTCTTATTGTGTTACCTGTTGAACATCGCTTTGCGGATCGGGATCATTTATCAGATAAGCGATACCGCTCTTGCCATAACCGTAGTTGTCTGCATTGACGATCAGGGCATAGGCATAGCCGATGAAACTGAGAGCCTCCGCGATCGGGAAACAGAACCAGATGCTGTTGGCTCCAAAAAGCCTTGGTAACAATAAGGTCGTACTTAAACGGAAGACGACATTCCTTAAAAGCGAAAGGATGGTCGAGACCCTTTGAGCCCTTAAAGCGACAAACATACGGTTGCTCAGGATGCAGGCAGCCGTAAAGATCGGCGCAAACAGTTCGATCGTCAAACCGAAATAAGTCATATCATAGAAAGACTGGGTATAGGTCTCGGGATTCATGAACAGGCCGACCAGCGGTCTTTTCAGGCTTTGCCCGATGATCATCAAAGTCGTACAGCCAAAGAACCAGATCTTGATGTTGTGATACAGGATCTTCTTCAACATCTTCGTTTTTCCCGCTCCGTAATTGTAAGCCATGATCGGCCCCACCGTCGTCGCAAAACCGATAAAAGCCGAATTAAGTATCATTCTGATATCGTTGACGATCGAACGGGCGGCAATGCCATCGGAACCCAGGTAGAACAGAATGGTCCGGTTGACGATGAAAGAGGTCATGGAGATCGTAAGACTGTTGGTGACCTGGGACAACGAATAGTGAGCCGATTCCAGGAAAGTCTTGCCATATCCGCCATCGGGCTTGACGAAGCAGATGTCATTGTTTTTATGCAGATAGAAGATGATGCCGACAATGAAGTTGGCGATAAAACCCAGACTGGTGGCGATCGCCGCACCGGCAACCCCCATCCTCAGCACAACGATCGTGACATAGTCCGTAATGACATTGATCACTCCGGAAAGGATACTGTTGAATAAGCCCATGGATGGCTTACCGGCAGCTGAATAGAAGGCACCGAAACACATCGAAGCCAGTTTGAAAGGCAAAGTGACGAAAGTTATTGCCACATAGACTTCCGTATACTGAATGATATCTCTTCCCGCTCCTAAAAAAGACAGGATCTGATCATCGAATGTGATTATCACAGCGGCAATGAAACAGCCAAAGACCAGTGACAGCAGGATCATCTTTGTAAAGATCTTCTTGGCCTTATCGGCGTTGCCTCGGCCCATTTCCGTCGCCGCATAGGTACAGGCACCCATGCCGAAGATATGGGTCAAAGCCATGATCAGACCGTCGACCGGCATGAGGATCTTGATACCTGCCAGGGCATTCTGACCGACAAAACGCGAAACGAAAAGCGCATCATCAAGCGTTTCAAACAGTCTTGATGACAGGCTGGTAAGTAATCCCGGCAAGGCAAACTTCAATAGCGATCCTAAAGTGAAGTCCTGGCCGATTTTTGAAACATCGTTTTTCTCCATGCGTTCTTCGGCATTGTTATTATAAACCCAATTTTCTTTGAGATTGTATCCGTCTTTCCTTAAATATACCGTTATTAAACCTTTATTCCGCTTATTAAAGACTTGTCCTTTTAAACTGCTTATGAATTCCCCGTTTTGTCAAATGTCTTATTTATCAAAAATGGCCATTTCTCAGAACAGCCATTTTATAGAATTCATTATTGCAGCGTATCTTTTAGATACCTGTGCTTATAGCATCTACTTCATGCATCAGCTCTTTGTTCAGTTCATATAACTTATCGTAGATGACCTGATACTTTTTATAGATCGCATGTTTCTCCAGATCCGGAACATAGGTTTTGCCCGGTTTGATGAACTTTAATAGTTCATCGTAAGTTTCAAAACCGGGATATTTGATTGCCGAAGCGGCCATCAGGGCATCACCGAAACTGGCACCGATATTGATCATAGGCGAACTGATGGTGATCCCCAGCACATCGGCGAGAATCTGCATCCAGACTTCATTGAGTGTTCCTCCGCCGGTAATAAAGATCCTGTCGATCTTGACATCATGGGCTTGCATCAGCTGAAGCTGCTGACTGATGGAAAAGGCTATCCCTTCCAAAGCGGAACGATACAGATGGGCTCTGCTGTGAGAGAGGTTCAAGCCAAACAGGATACCTTTAGCCTTAGGATCATTGATCGGAGTTCTTTCCCCCGCCCAATAAGGCAGCGTGATCAGACCATCCGAGCCAGGAGCGATCCGTTCCACCCCTTCCATCATCGCCTGATAGGCATCGATGTTTTCCTTCTTTTCTTTTGCCAAGGCATCGGGAAAGAGATTGTCCCGATACCACTTGGTCAAAGAACCGGCCGTATTGGTACCGGCTGAGATATCGCAAAGTCCGGGAACGATGAACTCTTCCCGCCAAAGTCTTTCATCGTCGATCAGCTTCGCCGTGCCCAGGATCATATAGACCGATGATCCGATCTGTATCATCATCTTGCCCGGTGAGACCACACCGACACTGATGGCTTCCGCCCCGGAATCATCCGTGCCCGTCAAGACCGGCGTTCCTTCAGCCAGACCGGTCTCCTTTGAGGCCTTTGAAGTGACATATCCGGCGATATCGGTCGCTTCCAGGATCTCGGCCAGCTGATCGGGACGGCAGATCGGCTTACAATACTCTTCCACCGGTTTTCGATCCACTCCATAAAGTGGATTGAAACTCGCCAGGCCTAAGAAGCGGTCTACGACATAGCGTCCGGTCAGCTTGGCAGTCAGATAAGTCGAAGCGGTGACGAATTTATAGGTCTTTGCGTATACCTCGGGTTCCTTATTTTTGATCCACAGGATCTTAGGCATGACATCGCTGGAACACAAAGGCCGGCCATACCACTTCTTGATCTGTTCCTGTCCATACATCTTAGTTAACTGCTCTATCTCATCCGTAGCCCTGGCATCGATGCCATAAAGTATGGCCTTGCGCAAAGGCTTGCAGTCTTCATCCACCGGCAGACAATCGGCACCAAGAGCACTGGTGCCTAAAGCCTTGATATCCTTGGGATCGACACCGCTTTGCGCTATCAGATTATTGCTTATGAGACAGAAATCACCCCACCAGTCCTTTTGCGCATCATGTTCATAGTGGCCGGGGGCGGGATTAGTCATCTCGTGTTTCGTGCTGTATTGGGCGACGACATTACCCTGATCGTCGATCAGAACGCCCTTGCTGGAATTGGTACCCGTATCGATACCCATGAAATAGACCTTGCTCATTGCTTCTCCTTTTTTTGATGCTATTCGGATATGATTTTCTGAATCGATATATAAGCTAAGTAAAAAATAACATTTTTATGTCTCAATATCAACAAACCTGTATTATCGATTCTTGATGATTTCCTAACATTTTAGCTGTTTTACAGACATTTATAGCTTTATTATCCTAAAACATATCTACAAATTGACAACAAGTTTATTAATTTTGGTACAAAATAAGCCATATTTATCATTTAACTTGCATATTCACTATCCGAACATATTATATTGAAATCAAGGAACGGTTAAACACAGACAGCAGATAACTCTGTAAGTAACCGGAACCATAATAATAGGAGGGGTTAAATGGAAACCAAAAAAACCAACGAGCTAGGTAGAAAGCTCGGCCTGGGTGCTGTTATCGCGCTTGGCGTAGGTACGACAGTCGGTTCAGGTATTTTCTCTTCTCTGTCGGAAGTTGCCAATGCTTCAGGAAGCATGCTATTCCTGTTTCTGGCATTCATCATCGGCGGTCTCTTGCAGATCCCGGCAAACTTCTGTTACTCAGAGCTTGCCTCAGCTTATCCTGAGGATGGCGGACAATACGTTTACTTCCGGGAAGCCGGATCACGTTTGCTGGCCTTTCTGTGCGGATGGATCTCCATCTTAGCTACCGACCCGCCTTCAATCTCGATCATGGCTTTGGCCATCGTCAATCACCTGGCCTTCTTCGTGCCGATGAGTGACTTCGTCTTGAAAGTGGTCGCTGTCTGCTTCGTGCTCATCTTCATGGTCCTGCACCTAAGATCAGTCGAGACCGGCGGTGCTTTCCAGACCATCATCACCGCCTTCAAGATCATCCCGTTCGCCTTGATCATCGGCATCGGCCTGTTTAATCTCAATTCCAGCCTGCTGTTGTCCAATCAACCTTTGACCGGCTATGGCGGATCATTAGGCCTGACGGCCCTTATTGCCGGCGTCGCCGGAACGACCTGGTCATATGATGGCATGGGTGCCGCCTGCTACATGTCAGGCGAGATCAAGGATCCCCACAAGAACATGCCCTTAGGCCTGATCTTGACAGCTGTCATCGTTCTGGCTCTTTATGGCGGACTGACCTTCGTCGCATCCGGTCTTCTGACCATCGATGAGATCGCCGCTTCAGATGCTCCGATCGCCTTAATGGCTTCCAAGCTGCCCGGTATCGGCAATGCCGCCGGTGTCGTCGTAGCGATCATGGCCATCATCGTTGTTCTGGGCTCACTTTCATCCTGCATCCTCTTCCAGCCGCGTATCGAATACGCCATGGCCAAGGATAATCTGTTCTTCAAACAGTTCGGACTCGTTCACCCGAAGTGGGAAACACCTTACTTCTCGATCCTGGTCCAGTGTGCACTTGGCATCATCCTGATCTTCGCGACCGACCTGGCCAGCCTCTTAGGCTACTTCACAATGATCGCTTTGACCAAGAACGCCCTGACCTTCGGTACCATCTTCGTCCTAAGAAAGAAAGGTGCCGCCGGTGGCTACAACCCGACTTACAAGTGCCCGGGTGGCCTGATCATGCCGATCATCGCCATCTTCATGACCTGCACGCTGATCTATGGCGAGATCACTTATGCTCCGATCCCCAGCCTGATCTGTGCGGCTTTGACCTTCATTACCGGCCTGCCTGCCTATCACTTCTTCGAGAAGCAGAACAAGAAGGCTCAATAACGATCAATCATGCAGGATCTTCCAGACGGAAGATCCTGCATCTCTATCGTAAATATCTTATCTTTCAAATATTCACGATCAGCGATCATGAGTATCTGAAATATAATATAGGAAAGGAAGGCGAATATGAAACTGGCAGCTGTCGGAAGCAATTGTATCGATCATTACAGCAACATCGAAAACGGAAAATGCTACGCCGGAGGCGGCCCCGTCAACATGGCCGTCTATACGATCAGAAACGGCGGATCCGCGTCCTATATCGGCCCAATCGGCGATGATGAATATGGCAAGATCATGTATGAGGCCGTCAAAGCCAAAGGGATCGATGTTTCCCATATGCATATCAAACCCGGAAAGACGGCCGTAACCGAAGTTGAACTGATAAACGGTGAAAGGATCTTAGGCGATTACGAAGAAGGCGTATTGGCCAATTACCACCTAAGTCAAGAAGACATTGAATTTATCTTAAAACATGACATCGTCATCTGCGACCTCTGGGGCAAAGTGGAAGGCCAGTTCAAAGAACTTAAAGAAAAAGGTATGGCCACCGCTTTCGACTGTGCTACCAGACCTGAAGATCCCGCCTCTAAAATCGCCATGCCTTACAGTGACTACCTCTTCTTCTCCAGCGATGACGGGGATGCGAGGGATCTGAGAGAGAAGATGAAAGCTTATCAGGAAAAAGGTCCTAAAATGGTCATCGCGATGCTTGGCATTGAAGGATCGCTGTGCTATGACGGAAAAGATTATCACAAATACGGCATCGTCGAATGCGATGAAGTTATAGATTCGATGGGAGCAGGAGACTCCTATATCGCCGGCTTTTTAGGTGGTATCGTTGATGGCAAGCCTATCGAAGAATGCATGTATCTGGGGGCTTTGACGGCAACGGAAACCCTGAAGTATTTTGGAGCCTGGTAGATCATGGGCTGCTTCAAAGGAAACATCTATTCCTTTTGCCTCAAGAGGAATACCAATATCAGCGTGATCTTCCCCGATCACTCCAATGACGTCGATCCTTTATACGAAGATGAGCCGAAAGTCCTCTATCTGCTGCACGGCCTGGGTGGTAACCAGGAGGAATGGCTGCGCTTCTCAAAGATCGAATACTACGCCAAGAAATACAACTTCGTGGTCATTATGCCTAACGGCGACCGCAGTTTCTATACCAATACCTTGCAAAATATCGGCTATTTCGACTACATCGCCGATGAACTTCCTGAGATATGTCATAAATGGTTCAATATCTCGGTAAAAAGAGAAGACACCTTCATCGCCGGAGAAAGCATGGGCGGCTATGGAGCAATCAAGATCGGCTTATCAAGACCGGAAAACTTTGCGGGTATCGCTTCTTTGTCGGGAGTCCTTGACTTCGACAGCTTCGCCTTAATGGTTCATCAAGGAAAAATGCCGGAGATGGATCCTGCCGAGCTGGATATTCTTGAAACATCCTCAAGTCCTATGGATCTGGCCATCAGACTGGCAAAAAACGAAACAAGGCCTAAACTGCTGCAGTTATGCGGCAAGCAGGACTTTCTGATCGAAGACAACCGCCGCTTTTGCAAGAAACTTAAAAAAGCAGGATATGGACACACATATCGGGAACAGGACGGCGATCATGAATGGCCTTATTGGGATAAAGCGATCCAGTATGCCTTCATGTTTTTCCGGGAGCTGGACCTTGAAAAAACGCGATTATATTAAAAGGAGATTAGAAAATGTTTACAGCATCGATGTGGAAAGAAAACGAAGGACCCTGTCTGAGGAACTTCGATGAAGAAAAGACCAGAGAAAGCATCAACGGTGCCCTGGCTTTAAGATCACAGATCGAAAAGATCATCGATCAGATCTGGGATGATGGTTTTGATGCCCTGTTTTTCATGGGTATCGGCGGTACCTGGGCAAGTGCCATGCAGGTCGAAGTATATATGCGCGGCAGATCCAAGCTGCCCGTCTATGTCGAAAACGCCGCCGAATTCCTCACTACCGGAAACAGACGTTTCACCGCTCGATCCGTTTTGATCTATTCCTCCGTTTCGGGCAACACCAAAGAAATGGTCGAACTTGTCGATAGAGTCAAAGAGATCGGCGGAAGGATCTTCGCTTTCATCGACACCCCGGGTTCTTTACTGACAGCTCAAGACAAGCAGGACTATCTGATCTGCTACCCCATGAACGAACAGCTCAAGTTCTACATGGTCGCCAACTATCTGATGTATAAAAACAATGAATTCCCGGATTATGAAAGATATAACCGTGAAATGGAAAAATACCTGGCTGAAGCTTTGATCGACACGGAAAAGAAAGCCGATGCCTGGGCTTACGATTTTGCGAAAAATAAAGTTGATTTCCTGAAAAAACATCCCGATTACCCCCATTATTTCATCGGCTGCGGCAACCAGTATGGCGCCACCTATTCCTATGGCATGTGCTACTGGGAGGAACAGATGTGGATCAGGACCAAGTCCATCAGTGCTCCGGAATTCTTCCATGGCATGCAGGAGATCATTGTGGCAGATACTCCGGTGACCTTATTTATCGGCGAAGACGAACAGCGTCCTTTGGCTGAACGGGTAGCCCGCTTCTTACCGAAAGTCTGTGCCAACTATACGATCATCGACACCAAAGAATTCAAACTGGAAGGTATCTCTGAAGAGTTCAGAGCCTCGATCTCCCATCTGGTGATGCGGGCAGTCAACAGCCGAGTCGATGCCTATATGGAGCTCTTCCTCAGACATCCCTTAAGCATCAGAAGATACTATCGTCAATTTGAATATTAAAAAGCAGCTGTTTTAGATGCATGGAGGAATAATTTATGTGGACAGAAGAAATGTTTAAAGTCAAAAAACCGATCATTGCCATGCTGCACCTGGACCCTTTGCCGGGTGACCCCTTATGGAAGTATGGCATGGATATGGATATGGTGACAGAAGATGCCCGAAAAGACCTGCTGGCCTTGCAGGAAGGCGGAGTCGACGGCATCATCTTTTCCAATGAATTCTCATTTCCTTATCAGCGCAATGTCGACCGCAATACCATCGCCGCCATGGCCTACGTCATCGGCCGTCTAAAAGATCAGATAAGAATCCCCTTTGGCGTCGATGCGATATCCGACGGCATTGCCTGCATCGAACTGGCGGCCGGAGTCGGTGCCTCATTTGTCAGAGGCACCTTCTCAGGCGTCTATGTCGGTGACGGCGGTTTCTACAACAACGATTTCTCTGAAGTCATCCGCCGAAGATACGCCTTGCATCTGGATGAGCTGAAAATGCTTTACTTCATCAACCCGGAATCCGACCAGAGCCTCGACTTAAGACCTCTGAAGGATATCGCCAGGACCACTATCGCCAAAGCCGCTCCCGATGGCTTATGCATCTCCGCCGATGCGGCCGGCCAGGAGGTCGACGATGAACTGATCATTTCCGTCAAACAAAGCAATCCTGAAGTCGTCGTCTTATGCAACACGGGCTGCCGCGTTGAGACGATAGAAAGAAAACTGAAATATGCCGATGCGGCCGTCGTAGGTACGACCTTCAAATATGAAGGCAAACTGGAAAATCACGTCGATGTCGAAAGAGTAAAAGAATTTATGAACGAAGTCTATAAGATCAGAAAAAAACTTTGAAGAAAGGACTTGAAATGAAAATTGCAGAGATCGGTGACAACTGTATCGACCTGTATGAACGTCTGGGAAAGAAATACCCGACCGGCAACGTCGTCGATACGGGCGTCAACCTGAAAAAACTGGGAGCCGAGGTCTCGATCATTTCCACGACCGGAAATGATGAAAACGGAAAATGGATGATCGATTCTTTACAAGCCGAAGGCCTCGATATCAGCCACCTCAAGATCGCAGAAGGCAAGACAGCCATCACCTATATGGATATGGATGGCAATGACAGGATCCATGGCGACTATGAGGAAGGTGTTTTATCAAATATGGTCTTCGATGAAGAAGACATCCGTTTTGCCTGTGAACACGATCTGGTCCACACGGCCTTCTGGGGCAAGGCGGAAAATGTCCTGCCCAGGATCGCTGAACAAGGTACGCCGATCGCCTTTGATTACGCCGATCGTTTAGACCATCCTCTGGTCGAGCAGACCCTGCCCTATGTCACGTACGGCTTTTATTCCTACCATCGGGGCAAAGACGAATATATCGAAAATTTCCTTAAAGACAAAGTGGACAGAGGCATGAAGATCGTCATCGCCACCTTTGGTGAAGAAGGTTCCCTGGCTTACGACAAAGACGGTTTTCACAGCTGCGGTATCGTCAAAGCCGAAAAGGTCATCAATACCGTAGGCGCCGGTGACAGTTTCATTGCCGGTTTCCTTTACGGAATCTTAAGTGGTTGGAAAGTTGAAGATTGTCTGTACAAGGGAGCCCAGGTGGCTTCTGAAGTGGTCGAAGTATTTGAACCGTGGGTCTCATAGAAAGGATAAGAACATGAAACTGGGAATGTTTACAAGCGGCTATCAGCGCAATGATCTGGAACACATCTTCATCGATGCAAAACGTTTCGGATACGATTATATCGAACTCTGGGGCGGCAGACCCCATGCCTACGCACCGGACCTCAAAGCCGGAGACATCAACGAGATAAAACGTCTCAGAGATAAATATGAGATAGAGATCAGAGGCTACTGTCCCGAGCATAACGCCTACCCCTACAACTACATGATCGGTTCGGAAGCGATGCGTCAGGATGCGATCGCCTATCTGAAGCTGTGCTTCGATATGGCCAAAGAGATGGGTGCCGACTACACCCTGATCTCTGCCGCCCATGCCGGCTATGGGGCTACCTACGATCAGATCTGGGAAAGACTGACTAAAAGCGTCAGAGAACTGACCGATCACGCCGAAAAGATCGGCATGAAGATCGTCATGGAAGCTTTGACGGTCTATGAGTCCAATGTCATCAAAAATGCCAACGATCTGCAGAAATTGTTCAAGATCATCGATTCGCCCTGCCTGGTCGGTATGTGCGATATCGTTCCGCCCTTCACGCAACAGGAAAGCATCATGGACTATTTCGACAAGCTGGGCGACAAGATGTATCACATGCATCTGATCGACGGCGTAAAAGATTCCGACAATCATGTCATGCCTGGGGAAGGGATGATCCCCATGCGGGAACTGATCAAGGAACTAAAAGAGATCAACTATGACAAGACGGCGACCATCGAACTGGTGACCGGTTACATCAACGAACCGCGTTTCTATGCCCGTCGGGCCATCGACAACGTCAGAGAGATGATGAAAGAGGCCGGTTACTGAGATGGTCATCGATATTCACGTCCATCCGGCCTTCTTTGAAGAGATCAACGAGGATAAGAAGCAGGAAGAAATCAGACACGAACAGCTCAATCTGCATAAAAACGGTACAGCTCCCTTAAAGCACTTCTTCAACAAAATGAACTGTGCCGGTATCGACTATGCCTGCCTTTTACCGCAGGACTACAGTTCTACCTGTAACGGCAAGCCCCTTGTCAGCAACGAAGAGATCAGAAAACTTGTCGATCTTGCGCCGGATCGTTTCATCGGTTTCGCCAGTATTGATCCTCACGATGAAAAAGCGGCGGAAAAGCTGGAATACGCCTTCTCAGTCCTTGATCTCAAAGGCCTCAAGCTGCATCCTTCAAAGCAATTCTTCCATCCCGATGACAAGATCATGGAAGCCATCTACGATGTCTGTCAGCGCTATGACAGGCCCATCATCTTCCACAGTGGCTTATCTTTTGAGGCCCATGCAACCACGAAAAACTGCCATCCTCTGGATTTTGAACGGCTGGCGGAAACAAGACCTGAACTGCGCATCTGTCTGGCCCACTTCGGCTGGCCCTGGTGCCGGGAGACGGCGATGCTGATGCTGAAGTATCCCAACGTCTATACCGATACCGCCGCCCTGTATTTCGACAGTGCCAAGGAATTCTATGTGCAGATGCTGACAAAAGACGTACCGCTGACCTGGATCGACAGGAGCCTAAGACATCAGGTAATGTTTGGGACCGATGATCCCCGCTTTGAAATGATCAGGATGTCCAAGGCGATCGAAGAACTCGGTTTCAGAGAGAGCACCATCGAACTGATCAAGGGACAAAACGCCATCGACTTCCTGCACTATGAACCGAAAGGAGCCTCCCTATGATCAAAGTCGTACCTCTTGAGATCATGACGGATAAATACAATCAGTATTTCATCATCACCAGTGATGTGAAAAAGATAATCGCAGATTCCGGTATCAGAAATGGGATGGTGACTGTCGAAACCAGACACACCACCACCGGTATCACCGTCAATGAAGCTCTGGAATGTCTGGAAAGCGATATCGACGTCTTTCTTTCCAAACTGATTCCCGAAGATGCCCCCTATGCCCATAACCACATGTTAAGGGACTATGGCAGTACGGGTGGCAACCCAACAGGCCATTTGAAAGCTATGCTGGTGGGCAACCATTGTCACTTCCCCATCATCGAGGGACAATTGATAAACGGTTCCGCCCAGGACATCTGGTTCTGCGAATTCGACGGACCTTCCATGCGCACGATTAATGTCATCATTGAAGGTGAATAAAAAGCGACAAAGTCGCTTTTTGAAATAACTCAGTTTGCCGGAATGAAGGTTTTGAGATAATCGAGACTTCGTTTATGGGCGTCGTGGGGATCGAACCAGTAGATCGCATCGTTGATCTCCAGATCAACAATGGAATCATAATCGTGTTTTTCCAGAGTCTTGATATAATCCTTTAAAGGTAGATCACCACTGCCACAGATCTCATGATGGGCATCGGCAAAATGGATGAAGCCGATCTTTTCCGCCCCAAATTCCCTGTAATACATCTCCAGATCTTCGTGAGCTACTTCCATAGCTACGACGTCGATACAGATCTTGAGTGCTTTGGAATCGACCGCCTGTACGATTTTCTTGATACCGCTGATATCGCTGCAAAGATTGCTTTCGTAAGGCTGCAGCTGTTCCAACATCATCGTGATGCCCTTGCTTTCGGCGTCATCACAGATCTTTCTGATCGCTTCGATGCAGATATCCATACTCTGTTCTACACTCAGATCGCGAAGTCCCGTTCCCGTGTTGATGAAAAGACGGTCCGTGCCCAGCGTTAAGGCATCATCCATCGACAGACGGAAGAAATCGATGGTCCTTTGGACGGTCTTTGGATTAGGGTCGGCGATGCTGTAGGGATAGGCCAGTGTTTCAGGGGTATAGATGACAAACCTCATTCCCCTGTCTTCAGCTTTTCTTTTCAGCAGTTTCAGATAAGAGACGGCTTCTTCTTCGCTGTAATCGAAACGGTAGAAATGCGGGATACCGCCCCAGAAATCGATATTGCTGATACCGATCTGTTCAAGGGAATCCAGCACATAATCAAAAGAATACTGCTGATAAGAAGGCGTCATAACGGCAAAGTCTTTCAGGCTTATTCTTGACATGTTCACTCCTTTTTTTAAAGAATCATTAAATATATAATATAAACAATGGAAAGGTCATACAAGTAAAACGCATGATGACGACAAGGATCCCTCCGGGGATGGAAGCGATCGAAAAACTGGAAGATTTCATCAAGGTAAACCGCCTGAAAGCCCACACGCGGATCCCGTGTGAAAAGGATCTCTGTGATCTCTGGGGCATCAGCCGTTCCACCCTGCGACAGGCCGTTGACGAACTGGTCGAAAACGGCGTCCTTTATCGCGTCATGAACAAAGGCGTCTATGTCGGCGAAGCCCGCTATCCCCGCGATATGGCCGGGGTTACCGCCATGGTCAAAGACCTGATCGACCAGGGTCACCTCGTCAGCAAGGAGATCTTAAGCATGGAGGAAATCGAAGCCAATAAGCAGATCGCCCGAAAGTTAAGAGTCAGGCTGGGTACGAAAGTTTACGAGATCATCAAATGCCGCAGGATCGACTCCGTGCCCTGTACGATCGAAACGACCTATATCAATGCGGAACGCTATCCGGGTTTCATCACTTACTACAATGAGAACGAATCGATGGATCCGATCTTTCAGAATTACTACGATACGGTACAGACTTCCGGTACCGAACACATAAATGTTTCCTATGCGACGCAAGCGGAAGCTGAGATCCTGGGCATTGAATCGGGAGCTGCGATGTTCTATGCTTCCGGGGTCGCCCTTGATCAAAATGGCGAAACGGTCATGTATTATAAACAGCTCATCCGTTCGGATAAGTTTGTTTTTGTCGCAACGGTGGAAAGCTAAGGAGATGGATATGGCTAAAGAAGATTACAGAATGCCGATCTACCTTCAGCTCAGGGAGATCATCCGCAATAAGATCGAAGAAGGCGAATACATGCCCGGTACAGCGATCCCCTCCGAAAACAAGCTTGCTGAAGCTTTCGGCCTCAACCGGATCACGATCAGAAATGCCGTCGATGCCCTGGTCCACGAGGGAATCTTAAGAAGAGTTCAGGGCAAAGGCGTTTTCGTCGTTGGCAAAAAGAACGAAATGTCTATCGAGGAACACGCCGGCTTTGTCGGCGATACCATCAAAGAGGACGCAAGGATCTCGATCAAGGAACTGCAGAAATCGGAAAGAGAAGCCGGCAACAAATACGCCAACCTCTTCGGACTTGAATTGGAAGATGAGATCTACTACATCAGGCAAGTCCATTCCTTAAACGGCGTTGAAACTTCGATCGAAGATTTTTTCCTGCCCAAAAAGGTCCTGCCCTCTTTGGATACGATCAATTCCTCCGTCTTTACCTTCCGCGATATCATGTCATTCTATGGCATCAAACTGACCAGGATGAGCCAGTCTTTAAGGATCATCAAAGGCTCCGCCAAGATCAGAAAACTGCTCAATATGCCGGAAGGTGTGGCTGTACTTTTGCTGGAATGCGATTTCTATACGGAAAACGACAAGGTCATCGCCCACAGTATCTCCTATATCCGCAGCGATATGCAATCCTTCACTGTCAATATGCATTAACTAGACGCTTAACGGCGTCTTTTTTATTCGGCATCTATTTGTTTCATCCTTTTCTCAAAACGGAACATCCCATCCGGAAACTGATCATCGATTTCTTCAGCCATATCCGGATCATTAGGGTCGGGGTGGTGAGAATTATAGAACTCAACAATGTGGAAACCGCAGCGATTCACATAGAAATGAATGTTCCTGGTTTCAAAATATGGCGTTATCGTTTCCCATCGCTCAACATCAGGATACATTCTCTCGATCTCGCACCAGGCTTTATATCCAATGCCTTTTGAATGATATTCAGGCAAAGTAAACAGGATCTTTAGTTCACCATGTTTGCCTTGAACAGAAACGATGACACCTCCGGCTTTCTTGCCATCGGCGATGATCCGATAGGCTTCTCCCTCCTTTATCGAATTTTCGATCGTCTCTCTGGAAATGATCTGATCATCCTCTTCGAAGTGATCATCCCGCCTTCCGAATTCCTCCGTGGCTCCGTACTTGAAAGCCCACTGGTTGTCTTTGATGAACTGTTGCCTGTCGTCTTCCTGCAAAGGAAGCAATTTTACTTCTGTCATGTCTCTACCTCCTGTTCGCCGGAATCAAAAAGCCCGGCATGAAAAAATTCATAACCGGGCTCACCCGACATCTTATCCAACAGGCGGCCTGCAGATGTTTATCTGCGATCCCCTATGCTACGGCATACTGTCCTCCGATGCATCACTATTTTAACATCTTTTCACTAGGCTCACAAAAAGACCGCCCTTTTTTAAGGCGGTCCTGTTTTTCAGATTTTATTACCTCATCGGTAAAACCGCATATTCCACGGAATCGAAGCTGATCGACTTGATCGTGAAATCATAGAGATGTTCATATTCGAATTCACTGTCCAGATCGAAGCCTTCCGGCACTTCCACATCAGCCTGATATGAGAACATATCTTTTTCTAAGCTGATAAAGCTGCCCTCTTCCCAAAAGCTGTAGCCGTTGACATTGAAGCCTTCATTCACGAGATCACCGATCTTTTTTCCTGTATAGGATGTTAGCTGATCATCAGGAATGATCTCATCGGTGAAATCGATGCAATCTTCGATCTCGATATCATGCAACAGATCCCTGACCTTGAACTCGTAATCTTCACTGAAGAAATCCAGAGCATTGTAGGCATCAAGGACATCCTGACTTACGGTTGCGGAGAACTGATAATGTCTGCCGTCTTTTTCATCGATCACCAGCAGCTGATCATCCATGAAACAGTAGAACAGATTGTCTTCTTCACCCAGTTTATCGATGATCTCACCGAAACTTGCATAAGGACTTTCCACATGCGGAAGATCATCATAAGTCTTAGGCAGAGAATAATCAGGCAATTCGATATGTTCATCATAAGTGAACCTGTATTCGGACTGATAGCTCTGTTCGCCGGACTTTATCTCACTTTTGATCGCTGAGATCTTGCCATCTTCTTTCGCAGCGTTGGCTGTGATCGTAAAATCAACGCCTTCGTTCCGGCCTTTGATCTCCATTGACAGCTCCTTGCCGTCCTTTTCACTGCAGACAAAGGACATCGAGTCATCTTCGACATCGAAATATGCACTCGTCGACATCAGCAACATGTTTTTGACCGTATCCAAAGACACGTCATAGGTGAATTCATCTTCCATGGCGGAACCATCATCGGTGATGATATATTTCTTGCCATCCTCACCGATAAAGCCGTAATAGCCATAGCCTGAATCCGGATAATCGACATGGATCTTGTCCTGATCCTTGGAGAAAACGCTGAACAGCACGCCACTTTGATAAGATGACATCGTGATCGGATCGGCATCCAGCAGGCCATCGAAGAATTCTTCACACATCTTCTTGCCTTCTTCTCTGGTCTTGACTGTCTTGCCATTTGAACAGCCTGCCAACAGTATCATCAATACGGCCAGTATTACGACAAATCTTTTTTTCATAAGCACCTTCTTTCAATAAACTATAAAGGGATCGATTCTATTGTTTTTTCCGTTCGCTAAAGCTGCTAGCAGCCCTTGCGTCCATTCTTGTGATCTTCAATAGAACAGGCATTAGCCGTTCCAAATTCGATCAGACCGACATCGGCCGGATCCAGGGTAACACTGCCATCTTCCAGAACGAAAGCCGGGATCCCAACATCGCCGATCTTCTTCATCCGTTCGAAGACGGGATCAGTGTCCCTTAATCTGGTAAAAGCGGACATATTGCGGATATTCTCGCCGATGTTGATATACTCGAACTCGTCTTCCCTTCCAACCACCTGTTCATGAATATAATCGCAATAAGGGCAGGTCGGCATTCCATAGATCTTGATCATTTTCTTATCTCCTTCAGTTTTATCAGTTTCAGTATAGTAAAAAATTCTTTTATCGGCAATCGGATCGCCCCTTGGCACTCAAAAAGCGGACCGTTTGATCCGCTTGTGATATATGATCTGACTTTAATGTTTGCCTTCCGGTTTCGCGGGCGGCTCACTTCCTTCAAAATGGCCATGTTCGCCATGGCTTGAAGATGAGATCGTGACTTCGATCGCATCCCCGCTTGCTGATGTTCCTGCTTCATATTCAACCCCATTGACGTAAAGCTTATAGCCATTAAGATCGATGCTGTCGGCTGAGCAGGTCAAAGAAGTGATATAGGAATCGCCTGTGAGTGTCCAGGTCGAGCCTTCTTGAATCTCTACATAGATCTCGCCGCCTTCATTTTCTTCATTGATGGCACCGCTATAGGCTGAGCCGTCTTTGAGATACATATTCAAAGAAGAAACTTCATCGACGATGATATCGCCTTCCACGTCCTGATCATTCATTTCCAGGCTGACATGACCGCCGTTGGAACCTTCGCTTCCCCAACCGGCTGCCGCTGCTCTAAGGAAATATCCGTCACTGTCTTCATTGATGATTGATACGTTCTCCAGGGTGATCGTTGCAACCGTATTGTTGACAAAGAAGATGTCGCCGTTCTTGTTAAGTAATGACCCGTTTATCATCGTGAACGATGCCAGTCCTTCATCAGCATCGCCGGACATCGACTGATAGATCATGACCGCTTGATACCAGTCGGACTTGTCGGAATTTTTGGAATTGTTGTCGGCAACCAGTTCGACGTTATTTAAGGTCACGCTGTTTTGGCCTTCAACGACCACACCTTGCGAGGAAGTGGATTCCAGATAGGCATCGGATACCGTAATATCGGCTGTCGAGTAGATGACTGGCGAACCTTTGCCTTCCGTGATATAGGATCCTTCGGATACGTTTACGGTTCCGCCTCCTCTATCCGATCTGATAGCAGCCGAAGAATTGCCGGTCGTATGAATATTCAGATTGGTGGCATTCATCGTGCCCCCGCCCGTCGTCATCAGACCACCGGAGCAGTTTCCGGAAGTTTCAATGACGGAATCGGAAATGTTGACTGTCGTTCCCTCTCCATAAGAGAAGACGCCATTGGCATGGGTGCCATCCGTTTCAACCACGATCGCACTTAAATCAAGTGTAGCGCCATTGGTCGCGAATACCGCGGCATTCTCGCCATAGAAATCGGCTTCGTCACCGGAAGAATCACCGGTCTTTTCCACTTTGATGTTGGAATAACTGACGGTTTCTCCGTCTGCTTCAATGGCATGCCCGCCATCCTCAACCGATGTATATGTTTCTGAAATCGTTATATCTTCTTTCTGCGGGATGGAAGTGTCGACGATCTCTTCTTCGACGCTTTCCGTTTCTATCGTTTCCGGGATCTGCGTTTCATTGTTTGCGCAGGCGCTTAAAGATAGACATAAAGCTATGCTCAGTATTGTTGTCAGGTTCTTTTTCATGCTTAAGACCTCCTATGTCTACAACTATAAATGACGAATCTGAACTTTATCTGAAGAATAACGGAAATCATAGTGAACATTGACATACAGAGACTGAAGTGGCGATCTATATTTTTGTTATACTGAATAAAAGGATAAATTCATGTCAAAACAGGGAAAACACAGCTCCAGCAACATCTCATCGATCTTCTTATCAACAGCGATCGCCATGGTCATCACTGAAATAAGTGGCGTTTTGACCAGCCTGATCGACGGAGTGGTTTCCAGCCGTTTTCTGGATATCGCCATCTATTCCAGTATCTCCCTGCTCAAGCCCCTTTCCCGGATCATTTCGGTCGTATCGGGCTTTCTTTCCACCGGCTGCAACATCGTCTGTTCCAGACTGGTCGGGACCGGTGAAAAAGAAGATGCCAATGCGACTTTCAATTTGTGTATCCTTATAGGCCTGCTTTTTTCCGGTTTAATCCTTTTGATCTGTTTCTTTACGCCGAATCTGATGTTCAGTCTCTGCGGCATAACTTTAAACAAATATCCCGAGCTGATTCCGCATCTTCGTGATTATCTGAGAGGCTTCATGATCGGCATACCCGTCCATATGATCTGTCAGGTCAGTGGTCCCATCCTGGTCATGGACAACGGCAAAAAGTCTTTTACTATCTCTTCAATGGTTCTGGCCATCGTCGACATTTGTGCCGGCTTGGCCAATGTTTTCATCTTCCACGGTGGTGCCTTCGGTATGGGTCTGGCGGCTTCACTTGCCTATATCGCCCAGTTTATCGTTTTACTTCCCTTATTGTTAAACAGGAAGCGCTATTTCCATTTAGCTTTTGTTAAACTCAAATACGCACTCCTGCCGCCGGTCGTCAGAAACGGTACGCCGGCTTTCACCAAAAGACTGGCCGTCACCTTAAGAGATACCTTCATCAACTACTTCAATCTCATCCTGGCCATGAACGCTATCGCCATTGCCGCCAAAGGGATCCAGAACGATCTTTTCAGTTTCTTCTTCTGCATTGCGGTCGGCTTTGGCAGAACGCTGATAACCATGGTCGGTATCTATCATGGCAGTCAAGACCGCGAAGGACTGATAATACTGTATTCATATGCCATGAAGACCGGTATCTTGTTTACCGGTGTTGTTTCCCTTTTTACGCTGATCTTTGCCCCGGCCTTGTCAGGTCTATATACGAATGATCCCGAGGCACTATCTCTGACCATCTTTTCGATCAGGTGGATGGCCTCTTCACTGATCTTCGATACGATCACCTGCCTGTGTCAATATTACTTCCAGGGCATCGGTGATATGAAAAGAGCCAACATCCTCACGATGCTTGAACGTTTCATCATCCCCGTAGCCTGTGCCGTAGTCATGGGCTTGCTATACGGATCGAAAGGTATCCTGGCTTCCATCGCCATCGGCAAGTTTCTTTTATTCTTTCTGATGCTGATCTTCAATATCATCGATCTGAAGAGATTTCCCAAAAGCTGGGAAGACATCATGTATCTGCCTGTCGACTTCGGCCAAGGCAAGATAGATAACATTTACGCCCGCATGGAAGACATCAACGATGTGATCGCGATCAGTGAAAAGACCAGAGACTTCTGTCTGGAACACGGCAGTGACAATAAACATGCTCAGCTGATGTCTCTGTTTGTGGAAGAGATCGGCGTCAATGTCTTCGAACATGCCCAAAAAGCTCACAGTAAAAGATCAGGTATCGACTTTAGATTGATGATCAATGAGGATTATATCCGCTTCTATATGAGCGATCTGGGCGAACTATTCGATCCGACTTCCTTCTATGAATTACACCAAAGCGATTCCGCTCAAGAACATATCGGCATCCGCCTGGTCATGAAAGCCGCCAAGGAAGTCCGCTACTATTCCACCTTCAACGCCAACAATCTGATCGTCACCATCGATCGCTAAAGAATAATACGAATAAGATATAATAACGGCTTCCGATCGGAAGCCGTCTTGTGTTTTATTGATTTTTACTCGTGGGGATGGGAATTGAGATAATCGGTAAAGCCGGGCACGAACTTCGTCTTTCTGCCCAGACCCGTCTTGAAGATATAAGAGGTACCATCATATTCATCATAATCAGGGAAAACGTTGGTTAAGACCGTGGCTGAAAGTTCATTGGCCGGAACGACGGAATCGATCTTTTCGCCGTTTTCTCTCATGCCTACCGAAACGTACATGTAGTCGACATTGCGGCTTTCAAAAGCTTCCGGTAAAGCTTGCTTCATCCTGGCAGCCAGATCTCTGGCCGTATCCATGTCGATGGCATTGACTAAACCGATACCGAAAGTATAACCGCCGGCTTCATATTCCTTGTAGTCGGAGAAGATGATCTCCTGATCGCTGAAACCATCATAGGAAAGCTTTCTTTCATGCAGCTTGGCATACATGGCTTCAACATCGTCCACTTTAGCCAGTTTAGACAGTTCTTCAACGGCTTTGACATCCGCGTCGGTTGTTGTTGAGCCACTAAGACCGTCCGTATCGGAAAGGATGGCGCCTAACATCAGATAAGCCGTCGTTTCATCGATCTCCAGACCGTAATTGAGATAATCCAGCCAAATGATCGTCGAGGTACAGCCGATCGGCTTGGCCTCATAAAGGACCTGATTGCCGGTAGAAAGAGTTCCGACGCCATGGTGGTCGATGACTCCGACGATGTGGGCATCGATCATACCTTCGACCGCCTGAGCATATTCACTGTGATCGACCAGGAAGATGTTTTCACCAGAAGCATCGATCAGCTCTTCCGGAACTTCGAAATTGACTTGTTGCAGAATATAGGCCGTTTCGTTGTTGATGGTGCCGCTGGTTCTGGGCGAGGCATCATAGCCTAGCAGGCTCAGAAAACGGGCATAGGCGATGGCACTGCAGACCGTATCGGAATCCGGTGAACAGTGTCCGATAACATAGATGGGTCCTTCTTCGACATTGAGTTTGGCGATGGAACTGCGGTTGAGCTGCTGCAGTTCTTCTCTCTGACTTTGGGCTTCTTTATTTGCCTTGTCCAAACCGGCGTTATAAGCAAAATAAGCCGCTAAAAACATAGCCATAAGCAAAAGCAGCCATTTTAAACAGTTTTTCATTTTATCATTCATATTCATTCATCCTTTTCTATTTTCATATTCATCTTTTGTCGAAACCGATGAATCTTTCAAACTTTTCTAAAGAATTGTTGACGATGAGCTCTTCATCAAAGCCCATTTCTTCTAACAGCGCTTCCGCTTCCGTAAAATATCCGATCCGGCTGGGATCATGAGCATCCGAACCCACGAAGATATTGGCCCTGTGCTTCATACACAGCTTCAGATAAGTCGCAACATTTTCCCGCCAGTTTTTCCGATAGTCAGCCATGATCGTCGAATTGTTGAGCTCTAACGCGACACCATACTCCTTTGCCGCAGGAACCAGTCTTTCATAATCCAAAGGGAAAGTGCTGTCATCGGGATGGGAGACGAAGAAGGTCTTGGGATGAGCCATGCAGCTGATCAGGTTGTCGGTATTCTTTTCGATGCCTTCATCACTGTAACAGGTGCCATGGATCCCGACGATACAATAATCAAGCCTGTTTAACATCCGCTCGGGAAGCGTCATCGTTCCGTCATTGAGGGCATTGTTTTCCACACCATAGTAGATATTCACGCCATACAGTTCCCGCGGGATCGCCCTAAGATTGCTGAAATAGATCGGATCACAGACTCCGGGAATGCCCGGGGCATGGTCACTGACCCCTAATCCGATCAGACCCTTTTCTTTGGCAGCCAAGGCATTTTCCCTGATTGTGCCATAGGCGTGTCCTGAAAAGATCGTATGGGTGTGGATATCGATGACGAGCCTGTTTTTCATATGTCTGTCCTTCCTTCAAAGTTCCTTAATTAGTCTACCACATCATAAACCCTTATTATCTTGAGTTTATGATATTTCAGATTGTGATACTTATACCTTCTTAAAGACATATTTATCGACCAGGACGGGCTGCCCAAAACCCCAGTCTTCGTAATTGTCGGGATATTTATTGATGAAACCGTTTTTCATAAGGACCTTTGCCGAAGCGATATTTTCTTTCATCACATGACCCGTGATCGTCCTTAAGCCGACATCTTCCAGAATGTATCTTTTTAATAATGCTGCGATCCTGGTCGCCAGTCCCTGTCCCCAGTATTCTTCTTTGAGCCGATAGCCGATCGAGGCCTTGTTTTTCCAGGGCTTGTAGCTGTAGATCTCAGCCAAACCGATAAGTTCATCAGGCTTCTTTTTTAGAAAGACGCCCATAATGATCGATTCCTTATTATCAAAACATTCCTCATTGAGCTTTTCGATCACTTCTTGCTTATCCTCATATTTCAGCTCATACAAAAAAGTCGGAAGATAGCGATACACTCTATCCTGCAGCGTAAGCTGCTTCAAAGAGTCTGCGTCTTCCGTCGATAGTTTTCTGATGATGATCACATCATCTTCCAGATAAGGGTATTCTTCAAAAAGCTCTTTCATCTATATTCTTCCTGAAAGGCGTACGTCTTATGACAAAAACAAGTGCAACAGTGAATCCACCACCATCAGCAGCATCGCAATGACGATGGTCGGACGGCTGTAGAAGATCACATTGGTGATACGGTTGGATCTAAGTTTCTGTATCCTGATCCTTTCATAGCGTCCGGAAATCATCAGATAGCCGGCGATGATGACGATCGTCGCCAGAGCGTAAGCCATATACCTGGTCACCGCTGCCGGCATGACACATAATGTGTAGATGAGAAGATTGAACAGGATGTGGATGACGATGGTCGGACGGATACTCTTATAACGCAAGGAAGTCTTGCCCAGCTGAAAGCCCATCATGAACGCCGGGATCATTTCCACAAAACTGACATGGGCCAAAGCGAAGATGACGGAAGAGGCATAGAGACCGAAATTCTTGCCGAACTTCGACAAAACATTCAGCAGTACTCCCCTGAAGGCATACTCTTCCACGATCGGCGTTACCGCTATCAGCATGAACACATACAAGGCGTTGTCCAGATTGGCCTCGTCATAGCTGAAACCGATACTGGAAAGCAGCTTGCCTTCCATACCGATATAAGAGAACAGGATATTGGATACGTAAGTCAGAGCGATACAGATCGTGAAGAAGACGATCGCCTGGACGAAAAGATCCGTGAAGGTCGCCGTAAAATTGCGGTTGATCTTCTTGAATGGCAGTCTCGCCACCTTGCGCATCATAAAAAACGGGACCACCGTACCAAACAAAATGATGATGAAATAGACCCCGTAATAAAGAAACTCATCGTTGACGATGATCGAATCCTGATCGATCAGATACATATGCAGAAAGAAAGGAACGATCATCACCGCCAGAGCGTACATGATCAAAAGCAGTCCTACCGTATTGAATTGACGTTTGGCGTACTTCTTGGAAACGCGATGTTCCTTTTTGCTCATATATAAGATTATAGCTTTTTCAAGGTCAATAGTAAAATTCAGATTAAATTCACATTTGAGTCCTATATTAGTAATTGAGGTGAGAAAAAATGAAAATGAACTTTAAAAACATTATTATAATCTTCCTGGTCGCCTTACTGGGATCAGGCCTCGGGACGTTTGGCGTAATGTCCTTATATAACAAGGACCACGGCGGCAGTTTAAACAACAACGTCGTCGTTAACGAAGTCGAATACACCAACGTCGAAAAGACCGATTATACCAAAGCGATCGAAAAGGCTTATGAGACCGTCGTCGAAATAACCTGTCAGATCAAAACTTCAAGTTCCGGCAGTTTCTTCTTCTTTGAAGGCGGCGGATCGACTTCCACATCGGCCGGCTCAGGCGTCATCTTCTCGTCTGACGGCTACATCGTGACCAACGAACATGTCATCGACGGCTTAGTCAGTGAAGATACGATCACCGTCAAGACCTATAATGGTACGACCTATGGCGCCAAAGTCGTCGGCTATGATACCAAGACCGACCTGGCTGTCTTGAAGATCGAAGCCAAAGGACTGCCCTACGCTTCCTTCGCCGATTCATCCCAGCTGATGCTTGGTCAGGACGTCATCGCCATCGGCAATCCTTTAGGCCTTGGCCTGTCCTGCTCCAATGGCATCGTCTCAGCCTTAGAGAAAGAGATCTATATCAACAACGTCTACATGACCGTCATTCAGACCAATGCGGCCGTCAATGAAGGAAACTCCGGCGGCGGACTCTTCGATATCAACGGCAACCTCGTTGGTATCGTCAACGCCAAGAAGTCTTCCACGATGTCCACGACCTCTGTTGAAGGCATGGGTTATGCCATTCCAGCCAACACCGTGACCAGGATCATCAATGAACTGATCACCAACGGCTATGTCAAAGACAGAGCCACGATGGGCGTCAAAGTCGCCACCAACTCTTCCTACTATACGACTGATGGCGTATTGATCACGGAAGTCATCGAAGGCGGTTCGGCTCAAGCGGCCGGCTTGCAGGCCAACGATATCATCACGGCCATCAACGATGTTGAAGTACAGTCCTATGCCGATCTATCCAAAGTACTGGATTCCAAGATGGTCGGCGATACGGTCGCTGTCTCAGTGTTAAGAGATGGCGAAAAGATGGTCTTTGAAGTAACGTTATCGGCGGCTTCAAGATAATATCAAAACAAAAGCATTATAAAAGGAGATCACTGAGATCTCCTTTTTGATTGACTTGATGACTAATCTTCGTCGTCGTCTTTTCTTTCGGCAGCGGTAGCAGCAACGACTTTATCCGTGACGTTCTGCGGAGCCGGTTCATAACGATCGAAATCGATGACGTATGTACCGCGACCCTTGGTCATGGAACGAAGCTCCGTCGCATACTTCAGCATTTCAGCCATCGGAACTTCGGCATCGATCTTGGCTTCACCCGGTTCAGCTGAGCCGGTATCCATGATCATACCACGTCTCTTGTTGAAATCGCCGATGATATCGCCGGTGTACTCTTCCGGACAGATGACGGTGACTTTGCCGATCGGTTCCAGAAGGATCGGATGAGCCTTAGGAATACCGGCCTTGAATGCCAGTCTGGCTGCCGCTTCAAAGGAGTTAGGCTTTGAATCGACCGGGTGGTAGGAACCATCATACAGCGTAGCCTTGACATTGACGACCTTGCAGCCGGCCAGAGGACCTTTGTTCATGCAGCCTCTTAAGCCTGCTTCAACGGACGGGAAGTAGTTCTTCGGAACCGCACCGCCGAAGACTTCTTCTGCGAAGACCATCTCTTCGGAATCGGGATTCGGTTCAAATCTTACCCAGACGTCACCATACTGACCGGCACCGCCGTTCTGCTTCTTGTATTTGCCCTGAACTTCGGACTTGCCCTTGATGGTCTCACGATACTGGACCTTCGGTTCCTTGAGCACGATCTCGACTTTATATCTGCTCTTGAGCTTGGAGACGACGACATCCAGCTGCTGATCGCCGACGCCGTATAAGACCTGTTCACCGGTCTCGGCATTTCTGACGAAATTGAGCGACTTGTCTTCGATCAATACTTTCTTCAAAGCATCGGACATCTTGTCTTCATCGTCTTTCGTCTTCGGTGATACCGCCACACCCAGCATCGGACGCGGATATTCGATATCCTTATAGACGACTTTCTTTTCTTTAGTGCACAGCGTGTCATTGGTCTCGGTGACCATGAGCTTGGTCAAAGCACCGATATCACCGCAGCTGACCTTGTTGACAGGGGTCTGCTGCTTGCCGCACATGATGAACAGACCACCGGCTTTTTCAGCCTGGTCTTTCTTGGCGTTGTATAAAGGAGTCTGCGGAGTCAGACAGCCGGAAAGGACCTTGACATAAGAGATCTTGCCGACGAAAGCATCGACGACTGTCTTGAAGACCAGGCCGGAGAATGCTTCGGAATCATCGGTCTTGAGCTCAGTACCATCCTTATCGGTAACGGTACCATGTTCCACATAGACCGGGCAGTTTTCCTTTAAGAAGTCCAGCAGCTGGCTGACGCCCTGGCTGTTGACGGCACTGCCGGCGAAGACCGGTTTGATATCACCGGACTTGAGAGCCAGTTTCAGACCTTTGGCCGTCTCTTCCGGTGTGAAAGGTTCACCTTCAAAGAATTTTTCCATCAGCT
The DNA here is from genome assembly GCA_017432895.1 of Erysipelotrichaceae bacterium. Classification (GTDB taxonomy): domain Bacteria; phylum Bacillota_I; class Bacilli_A; order Erysipelotrichales; family Erysipelotrichaceae; genus Colivicinus. Next base: position 28,655 of record JAFRIG010000015.1, read on the forward strand.
CGTCATCGGCTGAAGCGATAGCTTCCGAGATCTGGTCGTAATGCGGATTGCCGCTGTCGTCCAAAACCTTATTGGAACCGGTCATCTTTTTGCCTTCCATGACCGGAACTTCAAACGGAACGACAGAATCGCCGAATTTGCCTCTGAGTTCATCGACGGTCTTTTCAAAATCGGCATTGTCATCATCGATCTTGTTGATGAAGAAGATCGTCGGAATGTTGTTCTTCTTGCAAAGCTTGACAGCACTTTCCGTACCGGATTCGATACCTTCCTTCGCCGAAACGACGACGACCGCCATATCGGCTGCAGCAGCACCGGAGACCTTCTCGCCTACATAGTCCAGATAACCCGGCGTATCGATGATGTTGACTTTTACGTTCTTCCATTCGATCGGAGCCAAAGCGGTATAAACCGATACACCTCTCTTGGCTTCTTCCGGATCATAGTCCATCGTTGAAGTACCGTCGGTCGTTTTGCCCATACGGTCGATGGCCTTTGTCTGGAACAGTGCAGACTCGACCAGAGTTGATTTACCGGCGCCGGAATGGCCCAGTAAGACGACGTTTCTTACGTCTTTTGACAAATATTCTTTCATAGTTTACCCCTTCATTATTTCAGCAAATCGATTAATTCTTCGTTGTTTCTGTCACGGACATAGCTTAAGGCCGTACGCCCCGCATTGTCCTTGACATTCTTATCCGCCCCTCTGTTGAGCAGGAAGATAGCCAGATCGGTATAGCCGCCATAGCTTGCCCGCATCAGGCATGTGCAGCCTTCATTATCCCGGGCATTGACGTCAGCACCTCTCGCCAAGAGATAGTGTATCACATCTACCTTGAAAGCGGTAACTGATTCCATCAAAGCCGTCCTTCCCTTGTTGTCGGTGGCATCAAGTTCAGCTCCTCTGTCAGTCAGCAGTTCGACGACTCCCGTCTCACCCTGGAAAGCCGCTCTCATCAGTGCGGTACGCCCGTTATTGTCGTGCGAGTTGACTTCACATCCCGCATCCAGCAGCAGAGAACAGATATATTTGTGACCGTGTTTGGCGGCACCCATCAAAGCCGTATCATTGTTCTTGTCCCGGGCTCTGACATCCGCACCGTATTCGATCAGTTTTTTTACGATCTCTTCATAGCCTCTTTTGGCTGCCCGCATCAGGCCCGTCCGGCCGTCTCCGTTTTTGCAGTTGGCATCCGCACCTTCCTCAAGAAGTCTTCTGACTTCATCGAGTTTGCCCGTACTGCATGCATCCAATAAGGCATCATTCATTGACTGGTCCATTGTGATAACCTCCTTGCCTTAGTCAAATAAAAAGTGAACGCAGTCTCACGTCCACCCAAAAAGCTTATTTTGGCGAAAACACAGGTAAAGAGCTGACGACCCCTAAGATAGTATTCTTCTCCTTGTATTCCTGTATTTTCATATTATTAAAGATTCCTTTTCTACATCTATTTTACCTTCTGACAGTTGGCGTTGCAAGTCTTTGACTCATGAAAGTATTTTCATTGTTTGAGCCTTTTTACAGCCTCTTTATAAGCCGGCATATTGTTGGCCACAACCTCATAAAAACGCTTCGAATGATTAGGCACGACAAAGTGGACCATCTCATGGACCATGATGTATTCCAGGCAATACAAAGGATAGTGGATCAGATAGGAAGAGATACAGATCCTGTTTTTTCTGGTGTAGCAGACGCCCCATTTGGAACTCATCTGCCGGCACTTTAGTTCCGGAACTTCGTTATAGCCGTAATCTCTCAAGAATGGCAGATGCTTATGCAGATAATCCTGAGCCTGCGATAAAAGATACTTATCAAGATATTTGTAGAGATACTTAATCCCCTCTTCCCCTTCATCCTTGTATGTCAGATAAATGACATCGTCTTTGATGAACACATTTTTCTTACCCGTCTGTCTAACAAGCTTATAAGGCCTGTCATAGATATAAAAGATCTCACCGCCTCGATACAGATTGCCTGTTCTTTGTTTATAGACTTGCGTATCGTAAGCCTTATAGATCCAGTCCCGCTTGCTTTCAATGAAACGATAGATCTCATGATCGGCCATACGTAAAGGAGCCGAAACGATCAGCTTATTCCCCTTTAAACGCATGTAAAGATTCTTGATCTTCTTGCGGTTTATCTCGACCTCAAACCTTATCCCCTTGATCTCTACCATATTAAAACCATTCTATCATTGAAATTAAAAATTATCTTATGGTAGAATAATAAAGCACATGGCGGACGTGGTGAAGTTGGTTAACACTCTGGATTGTGGCTCCAGCATTGCGTGGGTTCGAGTCCCATCGTTCGCCCCATAAGATTATAAAAGTACAGTTTTAGCTGTACTTTTTTGTTTGAGCTGTGCTTTTTCTGTTCCCGCTTCTAAAAAGAGACTGACTAACTGGGATTGGTGCAATTCTCTATGCTATTTCTACAAGCAAAATATCTTCCTGATCGAAGGGAAGTTTTGAAATTATCTGGCCTTCTTGAAAATGAAAGGAAGCTCCGTGATTCACCGGCTCATTGTCAATTGGATTGATCATCAGAACATCTCTTGCTACAAGTGAAGCTTGAGTCGCATACTCATCAAGCGCTTCAGAATTCCATTCATCTACCGTATAGTTGACATATACAGGCCAAATAAGAAGACCGTCCGTCTTAAAACGGTCGGGAAACTCCCAGAGATCTCCACATAGCGCGATCATTATTTCTTTCCCACAAAAATGAAATGTCTTCGTTTCATTCCCCTCACAGTAATGATCGTCTGTTTTTGTGTATTCCTTCCAGCCTTTTGAGATGCGTCTGTAGTTGTGAATGATCCTTCCATCGGAAATGACAATATAGGATGAATAAAGCTTTTCCCGATCCTTTTCAATATACCCTGTTGCCAGCGAAATACCATAACGGATAGTCCAGCTTTGCAATTGAGCGATTATATCCGATGAAAGCTCCAGCGCAATATCTTTATCAGCCTTATAATCCCAGCAAAGGGCATCGAAGCCCTGTAGAAACGCTTCGCCAAAACAAAGCAGGTCAGCTTTCCCCCGGAAGCGTTTCATGGCTAGCTCGATCTGGCTTATATTGAATGCAGTGTTTCGATTTTCACATCTATATGAAACTAATCCGATTCGCATGGTTATCCTCTTTAAATACTGATCTATAGTTATAAAGCTCCTGATACATGAAGATACAGCCTTCGTCAGTTATCCCAGAATCAAAAATAGGAACGGCGTTGAATAGGTTGTTCCTAATAATCATAGCCGTTCTTCTTTCTTATTTCTATAACCCTTTTTTCAAAAGCTTCCACTTCTTTTCTTATCGCTTCTCTGTCAACTCTTGGAGAATTGTCTATCTCCTCGAATATCGACTTTCCAAGCTCATATGGAAGGTTTGTCATTGATGGTTTTCCATATCTTTTTTCACCCATTTTGTACATACCTCCTTGTCTTCTTTAGCACTTATATTTTACTATTTTAAGGTTCTTCATTAAACCGACAGAAAAAAGGGTTATCACGCACAATTATCATTTTTCAGATCGTAAGAGGAATTTTTTAGCTAAATTACCTGCCGATCTTTAGTCTTGATAAACTCGTTTCTGATAGATATCTCGATCGTTAATAGTAAAAGGAAGAATATAACAGGATTATGGAGGCCATATTCTCTAAAGACCTCCGTTCTTGTCAACAAAAAACACAAAATTCTCTCAAAAAAAGCAGGCTTCTGGCCCGCCTTTGATGGACTCTGATCATTTGATCAGTCCATTGCTTTGCTTTCAAACTATGGCAAAAACGTGGTAATTCATATAATCGATCAGTGACCCACGGCATCGATCACGCCCTGAATGATCTCCGGGTTAGGATAATCCTTGCCATCGATACCATAGAACATGGCATACGCAAAGTTATCAGCCATGCATTCCTCGGGATCGATTACATACCTGGTATTGGTCCCGAATACTTCATCGAAGTTGCTTACCTGCCCTCTTGTGTAATAAATATCCGAACCGTCGATCGGAACAAGCGCAACCGCTGTATCAGAACCTTCTTCCAGCTGTGCTTGCGCATAGTCCATCATCGTGATCCATACCGTAAAACAGTTGGTTTCCTTTCCATCAATAATGAAGGTCGCATATGCATCGTGGTGTTCGACATCGGGATTGCTGAAATAACGTTTCAGTACAGAAGGAGGCAGTTCAAAATCATGATCAGCAATAGTGAAATGGATGAGAGAATACATCCTTGCCCTGAATTCGGGGTTGCATCTGCTAAGGACATGAAAATACTCATGCCATAACAGCTCGTCAAAGAAATCCGAGAAGCCCGGGATGATACTCAATACGGAATATATTGAAACGAAACCGGAATTCAGATAGATCTGCGTACCATGCGTATATCCGCTGTTGCCCATTTCCACTGACATGTCGGTCTTTATAAAAATGATCTCATCCGTTTCGGGAAGTTCATAGCCTTTCCATGCGAGTTTTCTGGCCATTTTTGCAACTTCATGATCGATGAAGTATTTTTCGAGCAAATTATAATTCCTGATCTCATTAGTGGATACCTCAAGCAGTTCATCCAACGTCGCCCCGCTTTTTTTCAGCCTGAATTCAATGTCGTTTTGCGTATAGCCCGCATAATAATCCGTATTCGCAAGCATCAGCTGCTTTCCTTCTTCTGCCGAAGCGTAGCGATGCGGGATCTTTTGCGTATATATAGCCGTCAGACAGATATCGGCCGCCAGAAAGATCACCAGCGCTATCGCGATTATTTTAAAAGCTCTTTTAACATTCTTTTTCCGGTTTCTCTTTTTATCGTCATTACTCATAGACTTTTATTATCCTTTGTTTATTCATTATCCCGCCAAACATTTTTGAGGCAACGTAAATCATTAAAGCTATCTATTCAACTATATAACATTATCCGACAAGTGTTAAGGCTTGGCTGTATAAGGTCCGGTGTTTATACAATTCAAAAAGTACAGAGATCCTGTACTTTCTGTTTAAATCGTTTTTAATAGATATAGCTATTTCAGTTTCAGATCGGCATAATCTTCGCCCATCAGGATGTGAACGTTTCTGCAGGCGATCGGTTTGACTTCAACATGACTCTGAAAGATCATGACAAAGTCGCTGCCGCCAAACAGAAAGTATCCCATCGGGTCACCCTTTTTGACTTCATCCCCGATCTTTAAACCTTCCTCAAAGTTGCAGGAACAGACCTGCGACATACCGATAGGCAGACAGGCCACAAGGCCAAACTTCGTATCCAGTATCACACAGTCTCTGGTCTCTCTGGCCTGCCAGGAAGAATCCGAGCAGCAGAATGAGTAACATTTCCTTTCGGGATCGAAACTCGTATGACCGCCGACGGCATTGAATGCATCGATCTTATAGAGATCGATGATCTTTCCATCGACCGGGAAATGATAACGGTGATAATCGCGGACCGACAAGAAAGCGTGAGTCAATGTGCCATTATGGAACAGTCCCTCGTATTCCTTCTTGTGCAACAGATCATCGACCGTATAGAATTTGTGGCCCTTGATCTGCACACCTTCATCATCGATATAGCCGTCTTTTCTGATCTTAAAGAAACCTTCCGGTCTTGAATCGGCCGGTGAGACCAGATCAGCCTGACCGATCGGCCTGACGCTGGGATCGATCAGATGGCGGGAAAAGAACTCGTTATAGCTGTGCCAGATGTTTTCCAGCGGATACCAGCCCTTGTCCATACCGAAAGTACTGTCATGAAGCTGTCTTTCAAACAGTTCATCGCTCCATGATTCCTCAGAACTCAGATACCTGCCCCAGTCGATGGAATATTTCTTGATCCAGGTTGCCATCGGCTCATGGTATTCCAGGGTCGGCAGATAGTAATCCTTATCCTTCAGTTCATCAAGATACTGCCCGAAAACGAACCAGAAGTAATTCAAAGACTGATCGACCTTGTCATAAAGCGTCGAGAACCTGTCCGTATTGATGCATTCCCAGGGCAGACAGCGGCAGGACCAGTCGATATAATCATAAAGCTCTTCCAGCGTGAAAGCCGGATTGCTTATATGATCAGGGTTTTGTTCATGAGCCTGATCAAGAGCCTTCTGCATCAGATGCTTCATCTCGGGATCTTTCAGCAGTTCGATGAATTCTTCGGTTATTTTTTCTCTTTGTTTCATAATGATCTTATTTGTGGACTATCGTACCCGTCTGCCCTCTCAAAGCTTCCTTGGCCTTTTCCAGGGAAGTGATCAGAGCCTTGCCGTTATCCGTAGTCTTGACATATTCGATGCAGGATTCCACCTTCGGAAGCATGCTTCCCTTGGCGAAATGGCCTTCTTCAATGTATCTTTGTGCCTCATCCAGGGACATCTCATCGAGATCTTTCTGTTCGGGCTTGTTGAAGTTGAGTGAGACCTTTTCCACTGCCGTCAGTATCACCAGCATGTCAGCCTTAAGATCCAAAGCCAGTTTGGCCGAGGCCCTGTCTTTGTCGATGACAGCCGCAACACCTTCAAAATAATCGTCGTTTTTCACTACCGGAATACCCCCGCCGCCGACCGTGATGACGATGCAGCCCTGCGAGACCAGCTTTTCAACCGTTTCGATCTCCACGATCGATACCGGTTTAGGCGAAGGCACGACTCTGCGATAGCCTCTTCCGGCATCTTCGATGAAAGTATAACCGGTTTCTTTGACGATGGCCTCGGCAGCTTCCTTACTATAGAAGGAACCGATCGGTTTGCTGGGATTTTCAAAAGCCTTGTCGGCCTTATCCACTTCGACCTGTGTGACGATGGTCGCGACCGGTTTATTGATACCTCTCAGCTTAAGTTCTCTGCCGATGGACTGCTGCAGATGATAGCCGATATAACCCTGCGTCATGGCCCCGCATTCGGGGAAAGGCATTTCCGGGGTACCGCCGTTATTGTTGTGGGAATTTTCGAAAGCCAGGTTGACCATGCCGACCTGGGGACCGTTGCCATGGCCCACCACGACATCATAGCCTTCTTCAACCAGATCGACGATCGTCGACGCGGTCTTCTTGACCAATTCAAGCTGCTGCTTGGGGGTATTGCCCAGGGCGTTACCGCCCAGGGCAATGACTAATCTTCTGTTCATATCAGTACAGATCGTAACCGTATTTTTCTAAGACCTTGTCCAGATCTTCCTTGGCGGCCTGTCTGTGCATCTCGGAATATTTTCTTCTGTCTTTTGTGAAATAGACTAACAGACCTCTCATAGCCGTCAGACGGTTCCAGGCCTCTTCCCAGCATAATGAGGAAGCCGAATCAGCCACTTCATCAGTGACATCTTCGCCTCTTGTGCAAGGCAGACAATGCAGGAATTTGCAGCCTAAGGCACCCTTATCCATCAGTTCTCTGTTGACCTGATACTTGTGGAAGATCTCGATCCTTTCTTCCTTGCTGAGTTCCGCCTCATACAGGCCATACCAGACGTCAGTGTAGAAGAAATCGGCACCTTCGACATCCTTCTCGTCTTCCGTCACCTTCCAGGTACCGCCGGAGACCTTGCAGTTTTCTTCGAAGATCTGACGATGTTTATCGGTGAAAGGCTGGGTCTTGGGGTTGTTTAACGGACCATAGAAGACGAAGTTGGCACCCAGTTTGGTGCAGATGAAGCCTAAGGAAGCTGCGACCTGTGTGAAGTCGCCGCAGAAGACGATCTTGCAGTCTTCAAAGTTTTTACCCGCAGGCAGATTTTCCATCATCGTGATGACATCGGCGATTGCCTGCGTTGGATGGGTATAGTCGGACATGGCATTGATGACCGGGACTGTTGTGGCAGCCGCCAGATCGGCGACCGTCTTGTGTTCGATGACACGGGCCATGATGATATCGACCAGACCGCTTAAAACTTTGCCTGTATCCCCGATCGTCTCATGACCGCCCAGCTGTATCATACCCGGACCCAGATACTGAGCGTGACCGCCCATCTGTGTCATGGCCGTTTCAAAGGAACAGCGGGTCCTGGTGGATGACTGCTGGAAGATCATCGCCAGCGTCATGCCCTTCATCAAAGGCGGATAGTAGCCTTCCTTGATGGATTTCTTGATGGCTCGGGAGATATCGATGATCTCCAGTAATTCTTCTTTGGTAAAATCGTTTACTGTCAAAAAGTCTTTTTTCATTTTTATTGTCCTTTATTATTTTTTCCTGCCTGCAAAGTAGAGATATACGCCGACACCAAAGGTCAGGATCAGACCGATCGTCTGCATCCAGAAACCGTAGCCGCTGGGATCAAGATCCAGCAGTGAGAAGGTCGCGATGCCGACGGAAAGTGTACATAAGATCACGATGATCGTCATACCGATCTTGCCGCCCGGAGCCTCATAGACTCTTGGCGTATTGTCCGTGAACTTCAGTTTCAAAGCCGCCGGGAACATCAGCAGGTAGCAGAGCATGAAGACAATGGATGAGAAGGCGAAGATCTTCCAGAAGACTTCGTTGGCATCCCCGGAAAGCGAATAGTTAAGTACCAGCAAGAGGCTTGATACGACACCCATGACATAGTAGAGATTGTCGGCTGTACCGTATTTGGGATGTCTGTGGCCCAGGAACTTGGAACGCTTGTCCAGATCGGCCGCCATGAATGATTCATTGCCGCCCAAGGTCCAGGTGATCATGTTGGCGACAAGGGTCAGGATGGCACCGAAGATGATGATGTAGAATAAGACATTGCCAAAGGAGCCAAAGACCGTGCATAGCTCCTGTAAGGCATAGACGAAACCGTCGACTTCATCGATCGCATCCGCCGGAATGGCTGCCAGAACGCCGAAGGAGCCGAAACAATAGATCGCCACGATCGCAATGCCGGCGATGATGGTCATCTTAGGAACAGTACGCTTGGGATCTTCGATCTGGGAGCCGATCGAACCGATCAGTTCAAAACCCAGCAGATTATAGACGATGACCGCAAAATAGCCGCCGTCTTCCGGGTTGACGATATCCGAAAGTGCCGGGATCCAGTTGGCAAACGAAAAATCGTTCGCAAAACCGTTCTTGGCGCCATAGATGATACCTAAAATACCTAAAAGGACCAGGATGCCCATCTTCAGATAAGCCATGATCGAAGCCACTTCCACGGAAAGGTCAATGCCTTTGACGCCGATGTAGACGATGACCCAGCACATGAAGATCGCGATCGCCGCCTGCAAGAAGACCGGCATATCCGGCCAGATAGCCAGTACGACCCAGCCCGAGAAAGCCGTAAAGACAGCCGGCATCCAGAAAGCGACGTTGATCCAGTACATCCAGCCTTCCATGACGCCCCAGAATTCGCCAAAGGCTCGCTGGACCCAGGAAGCGATACCGCCATCGTCAGGATAGGTGCTTCCCAGTTCCGCCGACATCAGGCCGTAGGGCAGGAAGAAGAAGATGGCTGAAATGATCCAGATCGAGATCGATGAGACGCCGATGATCGTCGGAGCCACGAACGAGTCCAGAACCAGGATCGAACATACCGTAAACAATACGGTCTTGGTCAATGAAACTTTGTTTTTGTTCATCAGTTTTCCCCTTTCATAATTCTTTTATTTAGGCTGCTGCTGCGTGATGCAGTGAATATTGCCGCCGCCATAAACTACTTCTCTTGATTTGACACCGACGACCTTCTTGTCCGGGAAGATCTCCTGCAGCTGTCTGATGGCCAGTTCATCGTACTCGTCATCGTATTGCGGACAAATGATACCATCGTTGGTGATCAGAAAGTTCAGATAGGATGCGATACAAATATCGCCTTCTTCTCTGGGCAAAGATCCTTCTACGTAATCGATCTTGAAATCCTTGCCGATGGTTACATCCTTCTTGGGCATCGTCAGCTTATGGACCTTGAGCTTCCTGCCTTTGGCATCGGTCGCATTGGACAATGTCTCATAGGCGTCGTGACACTGCTGGTAGAAGGAGTTTTCAGGGTCGTCGGTCCAGATGCAGATGACTTCACCCGGTCTGGCGAAGCAGGCCACATCATCGACGTGTCCGGTCGTCTCTTCCGGGTCGATACCGTCTTTGATCCAGATGACCTTGTCGATCGACAGATAGTCGGACATCTTCTTTTCGATCTCTTCCTTAGTCAGATGGGGATTGCGGCCTGGCGAAAGCAGACACATCTCCGTCGTCAGCATCGTTCCTTGTC
>JAFRIG010000016.1 GCA_017432895.1 Erysipelotrichaceae bacterium
GATCGTGACCTTCCTTTCCCATAAAACACTCAAAGCTCTTAAACATCAATTTGGGAGTATTCAGAGTTTTGAGAGTCTGTTCAGAATTATTGTCACAGATCAAAGGCAATCAATGATAGGTACGGATTATTGGGCGGTTACTGTTAAAAGAACGGGCAGGTCTGACACATTGAATGATCTGTTTACTGATCGAATCATCGCAATGTATGAGTTCGTAAGCTTGTCTGGTATGTGAGAAATATTTTGTCAATTGCGGGAAGATCTTGTTGCAGAAGGCCGTCTGTTCGCCACCCGCAATGACAAGCGGTTCATCATCGAGAAAGGCGCCTTTGCCTTCTTCGATGAGTCTGATCCTATCCTGACAGTAGTCAATTAGTCTATTCATGCGCTTTCCCTGAGCTTGTACGTAACTGCTGATGAATTCATCGCTGTAGTGACAGTTGCCATCAGGATCATAACCGTTTGAAACATTGAAAAGGTCATAGGCTGGATCAAGATGGATGCCATCACCTTCATTGATGATCGCCGGATCAAGCGATAAAAGGGTCATGACGCCGTTGCCGAAATTGGAGTCTATCAGGATTACTCCATCACAAGGAATAGGATCTTCGATCTTATCAAGATCGATCAGGTGTCTGCCGCTTTGAAAATAAGCCTGACCCATTTCCGCTATAGCCTCATAGGCCGACATCAGAGTAGCACCACCGCTGTGCCCTAATAAGAGGACTTTTTCAACACCGGGGTATTCCTTTGCGTATTTTACGACCTTATGAAGGTCCATCAGCTTGTTATCGAGGCTTTCTTTTTTGTCGGCGACATGGGCGGCAAAACAGCGATAGCCTCTTTGCGCCAGGGCATAAGCCTGTGGTGTATCGATATAGTCGCCATCGGAATGCATAATGATGATCGCGACCTTGGTTTTGGGATCGGGTTCGACCGGTTCATACAACATAGCAGGTACGTTTTTTAACTTCTTGTAAGTCTTTTTGATCTCGTAAAGTTTCATCATAAACTCCTTCCTGTACCACCGGCCAGACGGATGATCTCACCGGTCATAAAACCGCTTTCTTCCGACACCAGATATTCAACGATGCCTTTAAAGTCGCTGGCGTTGCCAAGTCTGTTTAAAGGAATATCGGGTATCTGATCGCTATTATCCAGGCCATCACCCGGATGATCCTGAATAAAATTAGAAAAGGCTACGACATTGATCGTGATATTGAATTTTGCTAAGGGTTCTGATAGAGAAAGGACCAGGGAATTAAGGGCTCCTTTGACGATCGAATCGCTGATATTTTCGTTGTTTGAACCGTTCAAGGAACCGATCGTAGAAAACAGAACTATCCTTCCTGCCTTACTTTGTTTGAGATAGGGCAGGAGTATTTTGATGTTTTTCATGACATCGATGACCTGACGTTTGAAATCGTTGGCCAGTTTATCGGAATCAATATCTTCAAAAGGTACGGGAGGATTTAAGATCCCGGTCTTGGAGATAAAGACATCCAGCGAACCGAATTGATCGTATACCTTTTGTGCTACTTCTTCCAAAGGAATCGAGTTTGCATAGGCAAGGCATTTTCCTTTGTATGAAGATGTTTCCGCAATAAGCTGTTTGCATTTTTCCGGAAAGTGGGAGAGAAGGATGACATTCATGCCTTCCTTAAGCAGATCTTTTACCGCTTCGCTGGCGATATCGCCGGTCCCGCCGGCAATGATACAGGTTCGGTTGGCTAAACTTAACATATGTTGACCTCTTTGACTATATTCTAGCGCAGAGGGAATTTGCGATGTAAGCATAGGAGTTTATGTAAATATTTTCATGAAAATAAATGAATATTTTTCTTGACATATCAAAATCTTTTCATTACTATATACTTAAATTCGATGACCGAAAGAGTATCGAAAGATGCCCATCAGCGAGCTGAAACAGAGTGGAAGTTCAGCGGCAACGTCTTGAGAGAAGCGCATTCGGTAGAATTCTGTCTGAATAAAAGTAGGATGGAACGCATTTCGGCGATAAAGAAAAGAGGGATCATGATTTTATCATGATAATCAGTGTGGTACCGCGATATATGTCGTCTCTGAACGGAGACGGCATTTTTATTTAAGGAGGTCATTATGAAAGGGCGACGAAGATCATTAAATATGTTTGGTGAAAAGATAGATTTGAAAGGAAGGAAGAAAGAAAGATGAAAAAAATTATCAGTTTGCTGCTTGTTACATTAATGCTTACAATGTTGTGTGCCTGTTCAGGTTCTAGTGATGAAGCCGGTTCGGCTAAAACTCAACTTGAACTGGTCACCACTTTGGACCAGGCTATACTGTCTTTATCTACCGGTAAATGCGATGCAGTTGCATTAGACGGTACGACGGCAGAAAACTATGTCGCTCAATCAAACGGCCAGTTTGTCATGTCAGGCATCAATTTCGATCTGAGCATCTATGGCGACTATGAAGGAAACGTCGTCGCGGCCAAGAAAGGTGAGACTTCTTTGATCGAAGCCATCAACCAGATCATCAATTTTGCCGTAAACAAGGATTACTACACCTTATGGACAGCCATCGCCAAAGTCCAATCCGGTACGGAAGATGATGCGGCTTTGAAGATCGTTGGCGATACGCCGGTCTTCTCCGATGCGGCGATCGATGATACCTATCTCTATCTGTTAGACACCAGCGAACTGGAAAAACCGGAACTCGATCTGTCAGGCGCTTCCGGTGTATTGGCCAATATCTTAAATAACGGCGTCATGACCATCGCCACTTCACCGGACTATCCGGCTGCCGAATTCATCACGGAAGACGGTACAGTGTATGGCTGTGAGATGATGCTGGCGAAGTATGTAGCTGATTGTTTAGGTGTTGCCATAAAGATCGAAACCATGGACTTCTCGGCGGTCTTAACGGCGGTCGATACCGGCAAGGTCGACTGTGCCTTCTCCGGCTTTGGCTGGAAGGCGGACAGGGCGGAAGCCTTTGAATTATCGATCGGCTATTCCGGTGATGATTCCGTCAACTATCACACTCTGATCGTTCCGGCCGGTCAGGAAGATCAGTACAAGACATTAGCGGATTTTGTCGGCAAACATATCATTGCGCAAGCTTCTTCATTGCAGCAGATGTATGTCGAAGATCAGATCATCGCACTTGAAGGTGAATAATGGGACCGGGCATCATTGACGTATTAGTCGAATACTGGCCACTTTTCCTCAAAGGTGCCTTAGGCACTTTGAGATATGCGGCGATCGCCGTAGCCGGAGGCACGGTACTAGGGGCTCTGATCGCGATACTTAGATTATCGGGCAACAAGATATTGGACACGATAGCCGGTATCTATGTCGATGTACTAAGAGGAACGCCATTGCTGGTCCAGATGTACATCGCTTACTTCTTTCTGCCGATGGTGATTCCCGCTTTAAACAAAGTCGACAAGGAAGTCACGGTCCTGATCGCTTTGACGCTTAACTCTTCAGCTTATGTTTCCGAGATCATCAGAGGCGGCATCAATTCGGTCGACATTGGTCAGAGCGAAGCAGCCAGATCCTTGGGAATGTCTGCTTCTCACACCATGACCAAGATCATCCTGCCGCAGGCTTTAAAAAACATTTTGCCTTCTTTGGCAAACGAATACATATCCATGATCAAAGAAACTTCGATGGCCGGCACCTTCATGTTATATGAACTGATGTACACCAGGACCATCCTGGCCAACAAATATCTGGCCTGGCAGCCCTTGTTCATCATTGCGGGCATCTATCTGATCATGACCCTGGTCTTGACCAATCTGGTCAAACTGATGGAAAGAAGGTTGAGTGTAAGTGACTGATGTAAGAATACCGTTGATCAAAACGATCGATCTGAAAAAGAATTTCAATGATCTGGAAGTATTAAAAGGCATTTCCGAGACGATATACAAGGGGGAAGTTGTCTGCATCATCGGACCCTCGGGCGGCGGAAAATCGACGTTTCTAAGGTGTCTGAACATGCTGGAAGTGCCTACTTCCGGTGAAGTGTGGTTTGAAGACGAAAAACTCGATCCCAAAAGCACCAACATCGATTTACACCGTCAGAAGATCGGTATGGTCTTCCAGCAGTTCAACGTCTTTCCACACCTGACCGTCATCGACAACATCACCCTGGCTCCGACTTTGGAGAAAAAGATCCCCAAGGAGGAAGCCGAGAAAAAGGCGATGGAACTGCTTGAAACGGTAGGACTAAGCGATAAGGCTAAAGAATATCCCCGTAAGCTTTCCGGTGGCCAGAAACAAAGGCTGGCAATTGTCAGAGCCATGGCCATGGAACCGGATGTGATGCTGTTTGACGAACCGACATCCGCTTTGGACCCGGAAATGGTCAAAGGCGTATTGGAAGTCATCAGAAAGCTCGTTGATTCGGGTATGACCTGCGTCATCGTCACCCATGAAATGGGCTTTGCCAGAGAAGTGGCGGATAGGATCCTGTTTATCGATGAAGGCGTAGTTTGCGAAGAAGGAACACCAGCCGAATTATTCGACCATCCGCAAAACGAAAGGACCAGAGAGTTCCTCTCACAGGTCCTATAGGAGAATCATGAAAACGACATTCAAATACGATCATTATTTTGCCTATGAAGAATTATCTAAAGATCTTGAACAGTTGGCTGAAAGCTATCCCGATCTGGTCGATTTAAAAGCCAACTGTCTGACACTGGAAGGAAGAAAACAGTACGTCGTCACTTTGACCAACAAGAAGATCGGCGATGCTTTGGATAAACCGGCCTTCTATCTGGACGGCAATATCCATGCCGGGGAAGTGACTTCTTCCATGTGTGCCATGCATACGATCGATTATCTTGTGACTAATTACGACAGCGATAAACAAGTCCAAAAGATCCTTGATGAAATGACAGTCTACGTCATACCCAGAGTTACACCTGACGGGGCTGAAACTTATCTGAACAGTCCGCATACGCTTCGTTCGGTCAATAGAGTTACCGAGGAAGAAAAAGGCGGTATCGATGAGAAAGACCTCGATGACGACGGTGTGATCAGAATGATGCGGATCAAAAGTGAATATGGGGCCTGGAAGAAAGACAAGGAAGATCCTGACCTGATGATCTTAAGAGACCCGGGTGACTGGGAAGGGGAATTCTACGACATCTATCCGGAAGGCGTACTGGAAAGGTATGACGGCGATGAGAACCTCAAGGTAAAGAAAGATCCCTGGGGACTTGATTTCAACCGCAACTTCCCGTTTGGCTGGTTCCCGGAACCCAGACAGTCCGGGGCCGGTGTCTATCCCTTAAGCAACGTCGAGACCAAGGCTATCGCCGATTTCGTACTGGCTCATCCCAATATCGGTGGGGCAGCCATCGGCCATACCAGCGGTGGGTTATTATTATATCCGCCTGGGACGCACAGCTCTGAAAAGACGCCATCCTACGACATCATGATCCTCAACGCCATCGCCAAGATGGGCGAAGAGGAACTGGGCTATAAACCTTTGAACATCTTCGACTCCTTCATCGGTTCGCAAGAGAATTACGACAGTGGAGCCTTGGATGACTGGATGTTTGAGACTCAGGGTATCCCGGCCTACACCGTAGAATTCTGGGATCTGGCCTCAAAAGTCGGCGAGCCGATCAAATGGGGTGAACAAAAGGGCGACATCTATGAGAGTTTAAAACGCTTCTCAGCGGTCTTAAAATGGGTCAAAGAGAACGCTCCGCAATACTTCATGAGCTGGAAAGAGATAGACCATCCCGATTTTGGCAAAGTGGAGATCGGCGGCTTCAACTACAAGTTTACTCATCAGAATCCACCGGAAGATTTTCTCTTAAAGGAAGTGGAAAACGATACGAGATTCAATATCCGTTTCATTAAAGCATTACCTAAGCTCGTGATCGATGAATTAAACGCCAAACAGGTAAGTGATGAAGTCTATGAGATTACCGCCGTCATTGGCAATAAAGGTTATCTCTCGACCAGTCTCACCGATACCGCCTTGTTGAACAAGTATGCCAAACCGGTATATGTGAATATCGAAGGCGGCGAAATACTGAGTGGCAAACAAGAGACGCAAATTGAAGACCTTCAGGGCTACGCTAAGACGATGACCGGAGTTTACTATTACGGCAATATCACGACTGATAAGAACGCCTTGGCCCGCAAGAAACTGAAATGGCTGATCAAAGCCAAAAAGGGCGATACTGTTTCGATTAAAGCCAAACAGGTCAAAGCCGGCAAAGTTTCAAAGACTATTACACTCTAAGACCGAAGATGATTCGGTCTTTAATTTGAAATACGTAATTATACGTATTATAATGTGATAAATAAGAAATTGTTGTAATAATGAGATGGAGGTGTCAACGATGTCCAAGATCTATTATCCTGCCGTATTTCATATAGCTGAAGATGTTGGAGGCTATTGGGTGGAATTCCCCGATCTGCCGGGTTGTTTTACTCAGGGGTCTGACGATATCGAAGCTATTTCAATGGCTGAAGATGTCCTTGGCTTATGGCTTGATCGTTCAGGTGAAGATTTTCAAAGAGAAATCCTTCCTCCTTCGGCTATCAGTGAAATAAAAAACAGATATCCAGATGATCTGGTCATGATGGTAGGTTGCGATCCGGAAGAGTTTTATCGCAAACGTCATAATAAAGCAGTCAAAAAGACGCTCACGATCCCCGAATGGCTCAATGAACGCGCAAACAAAGCCGGTCTGAATTTTTCTCAGATCCTGAAAGAAGCTCTTATAAGCAAGCTGAATTTATAAACATGGACAAGAAAATCATTATCATCGGTCCGCCCGGGGCAGGCAAAAGTACTTTTTCCTTTAAACTGCAGGAGCTGACGGGTCTTCCTTTATATCATTTGGACCTGCTTTATCATAAACCTGATAAGACGACCGTAAGTAAAGAGGAATTCGATAAAAAGCTGAATGAGATCCTTAAGAAAGATGAATGGATCATCGATGGCCTTTATCTGCGTACTCTGGAATCAAGACTTAAGGATTGCGACCTGATCTATTTCTTCGATCTGCCGATCGAAGAATGCCTGCAGGGTGTTATTAACCGCAAAGGCAAGGTCAGAAAAGATATGCCGTGGGTGGAAGAGGAACTTGATGAAGAGTTTATGGCTTATATCAGACAATTTCCCGATAATCAGTATCCAAGGATGCTGGCGATGATGGAGAGATACAAGGATAAACCGATGATCGTCTTCAAAAGTCATGAAGAAGCCGATGAATATCTTAAAGGATATGGAAAACAAACAGAAAGTGATACATCCGATACCGCCGCTTTATGATGAGGATTCAAAGATCCTCATTTTAGGCAGTTTTCCTTCCGTGAAATCCCGGGAAGCTCATTTTTATTATGGACATCCCCAGAACCGTTTCTGGAAAGTATTGGCATCAATATTGGATGAGAATATACCGGAAACGATTGATGAGAAAAGGGAGATGCTGTATCGTCATAAGATCGCTCTATGGGACGTCATAGCGGAATGCAGGATAAAAGGTTCATCCGATGCCAGTATTGAAGATGTGAAAATCAATGATCTTGATCGGATCTTAAAGAAAGCTGATATCAGACAGATCTATGTCAATGGCCAGACGGCAGGGAAGATGTATGAACGCTATGCCAAAGAGAAATTCAAAAGGGATATCATCATCTTGCCTTCAACTTCACCCGCCAATGCGGCATACAGCCTTGACAGGCTGATAAATGACTGGAATCGGATTATGGATCAGCTCAGATGAAAGAAAAATACTTCGTTTTGAATGATATCATTAAGTTGTGAGGAATAAGTTTATGGAAAAATATCTGAATCAGATGGATGAATTCTATCCTTTAAGAAAACTTGATGCCGGGGAATATAAAACGTTTAAGATCTCCGGTATGGATTTTGACAACAGTGCCTACGACTGCGAAGGATTAGGTAGGATCTCTTTGATGAAGGCCAAAATGCCTTTGGGTCTCATGAAAATGACTTCAATGATCATCAATCCCAGCGAGATCGATATGCCTTTGTTGAATATCGACATCATCGAGGCTATGGGCAAGATAACTTTGTATATGGAACAGTACGATACCTTGCTGAATGAAAAAAGAAAAGAAGATGTTTTCAACAATATCAATAAGAAATACAGTGATCTCGCTGATGGAGAAAACAAACCCAAATGGTATGACGAGATTCGCTATAAGTCTTCCGTAAACAAAAAGGTATCCAAAAAGGATAAAGATAGAATTAATGAATATATGGACGAGTACTTCGAAGCCTATCTTGAACAGTGCAAGGACGCCCATGTCTGCGACAACAAAGAAAAAGAAAAGCTCAACCGCAAGTATTCCTATGGTCTGATCAATAACGGCGGTCCGGCGACCGATGTCTTCCTCAAAAAATGGGGCAAGGAAAAGACGCAGGACTTCTTCGATAAGGTACTGTTTGGCTGATGAAAAAATGCAGACAGGCTTGCATATATGTCGGCTTGAATGATTCCGACACTCATGTTCAGGAACATGATACGGAAAGATATGTTTCCATTTTGCAGAATGTCTGCAAGGCTTATCATGTGGCTTTTTCCATGAGCCAGATCAAAGGTGGCTATCTCCATGAAGATGGAACCTACGTCAAGGAAGACAGCCTGGCTTTGACCTTCCTGGATGTTGATGATGAGGTGATCAAGGAGATCGCCAAGGATCTTTGTGCCTTCTTCAATCAGGAATCGGTCATGGTCACCTATATGCCCGCCGAGATCCTTTTCATCAAAGAAAGCATATGAAGATCACCATCCTGACGATTTGTCCGCAACAGTTTGAATCCTTTCTTGAAACACCCCTGGTCAAAAGAAACCTTGTATCAGGTCTCTTGGATATGAAGATCGTCGATATCAGGGAATACGCTCCCGGCTCTTTTCGCCATATCGATGATTCGCCTTTTGGGGGTGGGCCAGGGATGCTGATGCGCTGTCAGCCCGTTGTCGATGCCTTGGAAGCTTCAAAAAGCGAAAACAGCCATACGATCATACTTTCACCATGCGGCACACCTTTCAAACAGAAAGATGCCCACCGTTTGGCACATTTGGAAGATATTATCCTGATCTGTGGCCACTACGAAGGTTTCGATGAAAGGATCTATGCCTATGGCGATGAGATCATTTCGATCGGGGATTATATCCTTTGCGGTGGAGAACTGCCGGCGATGGTGATAAGTGAGGCGATCATGCGTCTGGTCGAAGGTTCGATGAAAAAGGACAGTGTCCAAGAAGAATCCTTTGAGGAAGGTCTGCTGGAATATCCTCAATACACCAAGCCATATGAATATAGAGGTGAAAAAGTTCCCGATATCCTGTTATCGGGAGATCACGAAAAGATCAGAAAATGGCGTTATGAAAAAGCTTTGGAGAAGACTAAGAAAATGAGACCGGATCTGCTGGAAAAGAATAAAATATTACAAGTCGATGAAGATCTGAAAGACTATATCGAAAAAGAGATACTTCCCTGTTACAAAGACTATGAGAAGTCTCATGGTATCGAACATATTAAAACCGTCATCAATAACAGTTTTGAACTGATTCAAGATCTCGATGTCGATGTCAATAAAGTCTATTGTATTGCCGCCTATCACGATATCGGTATTCGCTATGGCCGTAAGGATCATGAGCTCACTTCGGGCAAATGGCTATATGAAGACAAGAAACTGGATAAGTGGTTTACGAATGAAGAAAAAGTTCTGATGAAGGAAGCTGTCGAAGATCATCGGGCTTCCCGCAAGGAAAAACCCAGATCCATCTACGGCTGTATCGTGGCGGAAGCGGATAGAGATGTCGATCCCGAAAGGATCGTAGAGAGATGCGTGATCTACGAGACCAGTCATCATCCCGGATGCGATCTGAATGAAGCTTATGAAAGAGTCATGGAACACATGGAAGATAAATATTCGGAACATGGCTACCTGAAACTGTGGATGCCTTGTAAGAAGAATGAAGAGGGTCTCAACACCTTAAGGACCTGGATGAAAAACGGCGAGATAAAAGCTAAAGTAGAAAAATACTTCGCTGAAACAAAGATTGACCAAAGTTAAAATTTTCCTGTATTAAAATAGAGACATAAGGAGCATAACATGGATAATTTCACAGACAAAAACAAGATGAAACTCGGTTTCGGGCTGATGAGACTGCCTAAACTGGAAGACGGCAGTATCGACGTGGCCCAGACGGCCCAGATGGTCGATCTGTTCTTAGAGGCCGGTGGTACCTATTTCGATACCGCTTTTGCCTATCCCGGTTCGGAAGAAGCGATCAGACAGGCGCTGGTGGAAAGATATCCCCGCGATTCCTACACCCTCGCCAGCAAGCTCATCTGTTCACCGGATGTCAACGACGAAGAAACGGCCAAAAAAGAACTGTTGACGAGCCTTGAAAGGACTAATGCGGGTTATCTGGATTACTATCTCTTACATGCCATACAGCGGACAAATTATGAGAAATATGATCGTTTCCATCTCTGGGATTATGTCAAGGAACTCAAGGAACAGGGATTGATCAAGCACTACGGTTTCTCCTTCCATGCCGATCCCGAACTTTTGGAAGAACTGCTTACCAAACATCCGGATGTCGAATTCGTACAGCTGCAGATAAACTATGCCGACTGGGAGAATCCCGGCGTCAAATCAAGAGAAAACCTCGAGATCTGCCGCAGGCATGGCAAACTTGTGACGGTTATGGAACCGGTCAAGGGCGGTATTCTGGCCGATCCTATCGATTCGGTCAAAGCGATCTTCGATGCACAGGGAAAGGATGCCTCTTATCCATCGTGGGCCATCAGGTTTGCCGCTTCGCAGCCAGGTATTCTTACCGTCTTATCCGGTATGAGCTCTCTGGAACAGATGAAAGACAATCTGAGCTTCATGAAAGACTTTGAACCTTTAAGTGAACAGGAATATAAAGTCATCGCTCAGGTCCAGGAAGCTTTAAACAAGGACCAGACTATTCCTTGTACAGGTTGCCGCTACTGTACCAAGGGCTGCCCGATGTCGATTCCGATCCCCGATATCTTCACGGTCGAAAACCGCAAGAAAGGTTCACCGGAATTCAGAACCAAGAGGGAATACGTCATTGTCACGCAAGGCAAAGGCAAGGCTTCCGATTGTATCCAGTGTGGACAATGTGAAGCAGCCTGCCCGCAGCACTTGCCGATAATCGAACTGCTGCAGCAGTGCAGATCACTTGAAGATTAAGCCGACTAGTTCGGCTTTTAATTTAATAGATATTATCACGAAAACGTGATATAATTAGATTGCATATGAAAGTATTAAGATGCCTATTTTAGCCAGATTTTATGGAATCATCATTCGAATGTACTTTCAACAAGCCGAACACAATCCACCACATATCCATGCAATATATGGTGATGATATGGCTTCTATCGATATTAAAACACTCGAAATATTGTAAGGAGATCTCCCACCGAAGGCATTAAGCATGGTGAAAGAGTGGATACAAATTCATCAAAATGAATTGTTGACTATGTGGGATACTCAAGAGTTTATGAAACTTTCTCCATTGGAATAAGGAGTTGTGTTATGTTTCACAAAATAAAAGCAGTAAATGCTCTACCAGATTATAAGCTGAGTGTTCAATTTGCGGAAGGAATTACAAAGATATATGATGTATCACCGCTGTTTTTAAAATGGAAACCTTTTTTAGAACTGAAAAATGATCCAGCATTATTTCACAGTGTTGAGGTTGATCACGGGGGATATGGAATCATCTGGAATGATGATGTTGATTTATCTTGCGATGAATTATTTGAAAATGGTGTTACAGTAAAAACGCCATTTGATGGATTAATGGCATTTACAGATGCCACAGAACTATGGGGCTTAAATGAAAGTACACTGCGCAAAGCGATATCATATGGGAAACTGGTTAATGGTGTAGATGCCTGCAAATATGGAAAACAATGGATCATTTCTGTAGAAGCGATGAAAAGGGAGTACGGACAACCAAAACGGTAAAATAAAACAGCAACCAAAGAGGCTAAATATGAATGCGAATATCGATCTTAGCAATGTAATACTTAAAACTAACAGGCTGATCCTGCGTCCCTGGAGGCAGAGTGATCTGCAGGACTTTTTTGCCTACGCCAGCGTAAAAGGAGTGGGCGAAATGGCCGGCTGGCCGGCTCATGAAAATATCGAAGTATCGCAAAAGGTGCTCGATATGTTCATTGAAGGAAAAAAGACCTTTGCATTGGAATATCAGGGAAAAGTCATCGGTTCTTTGGGCATCGAAAAATACAATGAGGAACGTTTTCCTGAACTGAAAGAACTTAAAGTCAGAGAGATCGGTTATGTCCTGTCCAAAGACTATTGGGGTCAGGGACTGATGAGTGAAGCGGTGAAAGAAGTCATCAGATATCTTTTTGAAGATGTGGGACTCGATGCCATCCTTTGCGGGCATTTTATTTGGAACAAGAGGTCACAAAGAGTACAGGAAAAATGCGGGTTCGTCCATTACGGTTCCGGTGTCTATAGGACCCAGATGGATACCGACGAAGAAGATGAGGTCAACATTTTATGGAAAAAAGACTGGCTGAAACTTAAAGAGCTTAAGATGCCTGAAAGACTGTCAAGAAAGACGATCTATGAAAGTGACTATGTCTGCCTTTATAGTGACGAGGTGAAAATGCCGGATGGAAGTATCGTCGAAAACTATCATCAGATCCGCTATCCCAAGGATGCCGTATGTATTGTCATCTTCAATGAAAAAGATGAGATCCTCTTCATTCTCAATAAACGCTATACGCTCTCCAAACTTGAATGGGAGATCCCGGCCGGCAAGGTGGAAGACGGCGAAAGAAACGAAGATGCAGCATTGCGGGAAGCCAAGGAGGAAACGGGTTGCGATCTAAAAGATCTTAAATATCTGTTTACATTTGATCCGGCCAACGGGATGTTACTGGCGAAGGTCCATTGTTTTGCAGCCAGAGTTGAAGCGGAGGAAACTGCACTTGATGATAATGAAGTTGCCGGCAAGAAGTGGTTTTCAATCGATGAAGCTTTGAAGCTGTTTGAAAACAATGAAACCGAGTGCGGTGTGACGATGTTATCGGTGCTGTATGCTTTGAAGTTTTATTTGAGGGAAACCGGCATATGAAAACGATCATCACGGTACAGCATCCTGAATCTCTCCACCATCTCAACGGCATGGTAGGTTCCTGGACCGATTGGGATCTCAGTGAAAAGGGGATAAAACAGGCGGAAAGCATCGCCGAGAAACTGAAAGAAGAATATGGGGATAGGGATTTTATCATCTATTCTTCCGATCTTTTAAGAGCCAGTCATGCAGCAGAGATCATTGCCGATCGATTTGATAAAAAAGTTATCCTTAAAAAGGAACTAAGGGAAAGAAATCTAGGCAAGGCCCGCGGCAAATCCGTTGCCTGGTTAAAAGAAAACAAGGAACATGAAGAATTGACGATCGATGATAAGCTATTTGCAGACGCAGAAAGCCGGCGAGATGAATGGAACCGTTTGAGGCCTTTTTATGAGGAGATCATCGCCAATGAAGAAGAAAACATCATCATCGTATCTCATGGAGATCTCTTGAGTGTCTTCAATGCGATGTTTCTGGGTTTAGAAGCCGAAGCGTTGAATGAACATGATCTATTTGGCTTCTCAGGCGGTGTATCGTTAATGAATATCGATGATAAGGGCAAGCACATCATCAAGAAGCTCTCCGATATGTCGTATATTTAAGCTCAGCCAAGGCTGAGTTTTAATTTGGATTGACAGGCTAATAACTGTTAGCTAAAATGGATGTAAAGGTACCGGTAAAGGAGGATATCATGTCAACAAAAGAAAAGATCCTGGAAGAAGCTTTGAGCTTGTTTTCCCAATACGGTTATGACAAAACGAGTATGGAACAGATCGCTGAAGCAGTTGGCATCAAGGCTCCGTCTTTATACAAACACTATAAGGGCAAGGAGGACATCCTTAATGCTCTGATCGATCAAGCGGAGGCATATTATGAAATAAACTTCGGTTCCGATAAGAATATCGGCAAGATACCGGATACTCTGGAGGAATTCGTCGTTTCAGCCATAAACAGACTAACTTTTACGATGCATGATCCGCTGATCAGAAAGATCAGGATCTTTCTGGTCAAGGAACAGTTTCGCAACAAACGTCTGGCCAGGGTGACGACTTCCCATCAGATCGACGGCCTGATCAGAATGTATACCGTGATCTTTGAAGAAATGATGAAAAAAGGTCTTTTGAAAAATGATGATCCTATGCTGCTGGCGATCGAAGCGATCTGTCCCTGTGCCTTGTATCTTTCCAAAGTCGACAGACAGCCGGAATGCGAAAAAGAAGTACTGGAAACAGTTGAAAGCCATCTCAGACATTTCTGCCGTATCTATGGGAAGTGATATCTTATGTGCACCAGCATTACACTTAACGCAAATAAGACCATAGTCGGATTCAACCTGGATCTTTTGGGTATGGAACATCGGATCAGGGAGGCCGATGAAGGCGTCTTTATCGAGATATAAGATGATAAAGAAGGCCGGCTGCCGCTTTTCGGCGTCAATATCAGAGGCGATTTCGTAGGCATGCCGACCTGCTGGCCTTTTGATGAAAGAAGCGATCCTAAGACTGACAAAGAGATCAATATCCTCAATCTGGATATCGATCTGCTTATGATGAAAAGAAGCTTTGAAGAAACTAGGAAGATCGCGGAAGAGGAAGATATCTGCTCGATCAAAGGTACGACTTTCATGTCATCGTTAACTGATAAAAATGGCAATGTCTTAGAAATCATACCGGGTCAGGGTCATCTGTATTTTGAAAGACCGGAATATCAGATCATGACCAATTTCTCACCGTTCAAGATGGACAGTGAGCTTCATCCCTGGATGGGTCTTGACCGTTATGAAAAAGCGGAAGAAATGCTAAAGAAGAAAAACGATGATTTTGATGTTAAAGACATGTTTAATATCTTAAAAGAAGTATCACAAACGATCTGCCCCACGGTCTTTTCGATGGTCTATGACAGCAACGAGAATACAGCCTATTGGTGCGAAAACAGGAAGTGGGAAAAGCTAGCTAAAAAGAGACTTTAGGAGCTTAAGATGAAAAGAGAATTGGGAATCGGACGCTGCGGACTGGCCTGCTGTCTGTGCAGTGAGAACTCTCATTGCAAGGGTTGCAATTCGGGCGATTGTCCCGATAAGGACTGGTGTTTCAATCGTAGGTGTTCACTTGAAAAAGGTATAGGCCACTGTTATGAGTGCAGTCTTGATTGTCATCAGGGACTTTTAGGAAAGATCAAACCCTATGGTTTTACACTTTATGCAAAAAGATATGGCGAAGAAAAACCGCTTGACAAACTTGAAGAAAATGAAAGAAAGGGCATCGTTTATCATCGTGAGGGAATAAAAGGCGATTATGATGATTTTGATGATGTCGAAGAGCTGATCGAATTTATTGATAATGGCACAAAGGGAGAATAAAGGAAAATGAAAGAATATATCGGATACTGCGGTCAGGATTGTGAGATATGTGAAGGCCGTATCGCAACGGTCAACGACGATGATGAGATGCGCAAGCGTGTTGCCTTGCATTGGTCGAAACTGAATAATGCCGAGATAACACCGGAAATGATCAACTGCAGCGGCTGTCGTATAGAAGGCCTCAAGACACCTTATTGCGGCTATATCTGTGAGATAAGGAAATGCGCCATCAATAGAGCTTATGAGACCTGTGGAGATTGCGAAGAATTAAAGGATTGTTCGCTGCTAAAAGCGATCCATGAGAATAATCCGCAGGCGTATGAAAACCTGATGAATGGTTAGAAATGTAGATAAGCGAAAGGAAAATATCCTATGAAATATTACAAAGAGATAAGTCTGAAAGACGGAAGAAAGTGTATCTTGCGTAATGGAAGAGCTGAAGATGGCAAAGCCGTATTGGATAACTACATCCTCACTCACGAACAAAGCGATGATCTGGCCAATTATCCCGATGAGATAAATATCACTCTTGAGATGGAAGAAAGGTATCTTGTAAGTAGAGAAAACAGTGAAAACGAACTTGAACTGTTGGCGGAAGTTGATGGCTGTGTTGTAGGGCTGGCGGCGGTAAATCGCCTTGGTTCCTACTACAAAGTCAAACATCGGGCCAGTTTCGGTATCAGTATCGATGAAGCTTATTGGGGTCTTGGTATCGGCAGAGCGATGTTAGAGGCGTGTATCGAATGTGCCAAAAAAGCCGGATATAGTCAACTGGAATTGGAAGTTGTGGGGGATAATCAAAGGGCGATAAAGCTTTATGAAAGTGAAGGTTTCATCAGATTCGGATCAAATCCTCGAGGTTTTAATTCTAGAAGCAGAGGCTATCTGGAGCTTGTTTCCATGCGTAAGGAGCTGAATCAATAATGAACGATATTTATTATATCGACTTAAGACAAAGGCCTGAGTTAAAAGATGAGACGGCACAATGGTTTCATGAAAAGTGGGGTGTTGCCAAAAAGGCCTATCTTGAATGTATGGAAAGTTATCTGAATGGCGATAACGAATACGGCTGGTATCTGTGTCTTGAAAAAGAAAAGATCGTTGGCGGACTGGGTGTCATTGAAAACGATTTCCATGAAAGAAAGGATCTCAAGCCCAATGTTTGTGCCGTCTATGTGCAAGAGGAATATCGGGGAAGAGGCATCGCCGGAAAGCTTTTGAATATGGTCGTCGAGGATCTGAGAGCTAAAGGCATATCGCCTTTATATCTGCTCAGCGATCACATCGGTTTCTATGAAAGATACGGGTGGCAGTTTCTTTGCCTGGTACAGGGCGATGGTGAGGACCATCTTTCCCGCATGTATGTCCATTACTAAGCAAACGTATCGATTGAGCTGAATATGGCCGTGTAGTAAAATAATTTTAGTGTAAATCTGCTTTAACAGGAGGATTTTGTCTATGAAAGTCTTTAAATCGATATTTATTGTCTTACTGTTAATGTGCTTTTTTCTGACTTCCTGCACGGAAAAGGATGAAACGGAAGGCTTAAGCAATGCCGAGATTTCCGAAAAAGCCATGGAAAATTTCGTAGCCAAGCTTGAAGAAGGAAACTATACAATTGATGCACCTGAATACAAGAAGACCTCGGTCTATTCAAAGGATCTGGTCAGTTTCGATTATGTCGAAGACGTATATGACGATTACGTGATCATGTCGCTGGATGACGAGTCTTTCCAGGCTTATCTGAAAGAAGACGGATCTTTGGATGAAGTTGAATTCCTGGGTGAAGGAAAGGCGATCGATGCGGCCGGTTCAAAACTGCCAAGCTACTTGTTGCAGATATCAAATGGCAACATGTTTGAACTGTTCTACAACGACACGAATGAACCTTTGACCTTCTTTTCCCATGAAGATCTGGTCAAAGACACTCTTAGATCCTTTGTCGGTTATAACGAAAATGCGATCAATCTGATGGAAGATGTCTATCTGATCATGGATAAGATGGATCCTGGTGTTGTTCATCTTAAAGCCGTGGTCAACGACGACCAGGTCGCCAGAGTTTTCTATGACGATATCGATGTGACGATAAGTTTCGGCAAGGCTGAAAGCAATGAAGCGGCTGAAGCCTGGCTGAAGGCTCCGGTCTACCCGGAAGGAAAGAAGGAATGGGATTATGCGGATGAGTTTGTTTTGAACTCTGTCTTTTTGACCGGTTATGGATTGGAAGCCGTACCTTTCCCGTCCTTTGCATCCTATGCTATGAAAATGGACCAGGAAAACTTCTTAATGGATGACGAGGTCTGCATTCGCGATTCCAAAGCCAGTCAGCAGGATATGAAAGATTATATCGCCACACTTCTTGCTGAAGGCTTTGAGAAGGCTACCGAAATAGATGATGAGGGAAATGATAAGATCGTCTATCGTAAGCTTTTAAGAGAAGAATACGACTGTTATTCTTCAATAAACGTTGAATACAACGACGGTGTCGATATTACGGCCAGAAAGTACTATGACTGTCCGACCTACGATGATCTTGACGGCATCAACGCCGTGCTTAAGAAAGTCGGATATCCTGTACTTGATGATAGTCTTGAATATGAAAGCATCACGGCTAAAGATAAAGCTTCCCAATCGGCGGAATCATGGCTGTATTTCTACAAGTATGATGCGGTACTTGAAACTGCCATAAAAGTAAAGGATCGTCAGGCGGCGGAAAACTATATGGCTGCTTATGTGGATAAACTGGTCAATAATGGCTATGCGCCGTCAACGGAAAGCGAAGTAACGGAAGGGATCTATTATGCTTCCGAAAACGGCTTCAACCGATTCGTTTACGAATTTACCGGTGATGATACTTTAAACATCCAGTTCAAGGCCGAAAAATACATCTCCCCGGCTGAAGCTGAAAAACTGGTCACTTCGATCGGTTTCCCGGCCATCAAATTCAGCGAACCGATCGCCTGCCGCGATCTGACGGAATTCGCCAAAGTCAGGAATGGCATGGATATGTACGGCTACTATACGATCAGTCAGACCTTCAAGAATGGCGAAGAAGCCGAAAAATACCTCAGCGATTATGAAGCGGCACTAAATGAAATGGGCTTTGATCGAGTCAATCCCGAAAACGTCGGTTCCTTAAAGAGCGTTGCCCTCTACAACGAAGAGAAGAATATGCTCGTCGGCATCGATTACTTCAACCAGGAAAACGATGCTCTCGTAAATATGGATTTCGAAGCCTATAAGTAAATTTAATATATAATCTTAATTTGAATCAGCAGGCAAATGCCTGCTTTTTCAATGGTTCAATGTTTTTTGAATCTCTTCCAGGAAGCGATGCTTATAAGGCAACTTAGTGTACCTAAAGCGGCAATGATGGCCCATAAGCAGATACAGGCATTCCAACCATATCTTTCGGAAATAAAGCCAAAGCCATAGATGGAAAGGGCGGAACCGATATAAGTCAGCGAATTGATGATCCCCGACATCGTAGAAACAAGCCCGTATCTTTCAAAACCGGCCGGAATCACACCGACTAAGAAGAAGTTTATCGCATTCATGATCCCGACGATAAGGGAAGACAGGAACAGTGTCACATACAGATCATGGGAATAGAAAACCGTAAGCAGGACACAAAGTATCGTTGCAAATATAAAGAATATAGCTGAAGCCTTTAGTTCTTCTTTGACGAAATGTTTATTGATTAGGCCGGTGATCTTCAAAGAGATCATACCGATGAGGGGAATTATGATGGCTTTAAAGATGGCACCGTCGCTGGAAAGATCGAAAGTGTTGGCCAGAATAGAAGGGACCCAGTCGCTTATCCCGTCTCTAAGCATGCCATGCAGGATGATAGCGATGGCGATATAAAAAAATCCGGAATCAATGATGAGTTTATATGTTAATGAATTATCTTTTTTGTTTTCTAACTTGATATTTTTATCAGCAATCGATATAACATCGTCGATCTTATTGATGTTCATAAGCCAGATTATCAGGATGATGAAAGCTATGGAAGCGGACATATAAAAAGTGAGTTTCCAGCTGTTGAATAATCGGATCCAAAGCAGGGAAGAAGTCAGATAGACGATCAGAGTTCCACAGATGCCGGCGATATTCATGTTGATCGCCGTATCTTCATAAGTCTTTGCGTCCATGATCGAAATCAGAATGCGCAAAAGCGGCGGCCATAACATGGATTGGCCAAAACCGTTAATGAACCAGACATATCCTCTTAAAGAAAAAGGACAGACAGGCATCAGGAAATTCATAATGATACTTATGAAAAGACCTATCGATACCATTCTATGAGGTTTTAATCTGTCACCAAGTATTCCGGAAATGATCTGACCGGCACCATAGGCGATGACGCCAAGCGTTTCGACAAGGCCAACGGCGTTCTTACTTAGACAATATGTAAGTACCCACCAGTAGACATGTAGAGTTCGCGGATTTACCGACGATATATACTGTTTATTGGAAGACAAACGATATGTATGCCGGACTTACCGCATACATGAACAGGAGGGATACTTACATATGTCAA
>JAFRIG010000017.1 GCA_017432895.1 Erysipelotrichaceae bacterium
AATCCGGGTATTTTCTGTCATATTCAGACAATACGGATCAGATATGACTGTTTTATTGTATATAAAAGATCTGCAGTCATAAGAAAAAGGCTGCAACGCCTTAAGAGTGACCAGAATCTACTCTTTCGTTACAGCCCCTTATTTTCATTAGATCTCAGCGTAAGCTACAGCGATCTGGGCTGCAACTTTGGCATTGTTGTAAGCCAGCTGCAGATTGGAAGCGAAGGAATCGCCACCCGTCAGATCCTTGATCGTCGCTAACAGGAACGGAGTCGTCTGCTTGCCTCTGATGCCCTTCTCTTTAGCCATCTCCAGAGCCTTGTCGATCGCCTTGTCGATCACGGCATGATCCATCGAATACTCGTGCGGGATCGGATTGCCCACGATGACACCGCCCTGAAGTCCCAGATCCCACTTGGTCTTGAGGATCTGTGCCACTTCTTTGGCATCTTCGACTCTGGCATCGACGCCAAAGCCCGATGATTCGCTATAGAAAGCCGGGAATTCTTCCGTCTGATAACCCAAAACCGGAACGCCAAAAGTCTCCAGATATTCTAAGGTCAGGCCGATATCCAAAATGGACTTGCAGCCGGCGGAGATGACGCAGACATTGGTATGGGCAAATTCCTGTAAGTCCGCGGAGATATCCATCGTCTCCTGAGCACCGCGGTGTACACCACCGATACCGCCGGTCGCAAAGACTCTGATGCCCGCCATATCGGCTATCATCATCGTCGTAGCAACAGTGGTAGCCGCCGTCTGTTTCTTGGCCAGATACACCGCTACATCACGGCGTGATGCCTTGGCGACATTCTCCGCCCTGCACATGATCTCCAGCTCATCCGCGTTAAGGCCGACCTTGAGCTTGCCATCCATGATCGCCATCGTCGCCGGAATAGCCCCCTGGCCTCTGACGACTTCTTCGACCTTATGGGCGAATTCCACATTCTCCGGATAAGGCATGCCATGGGAAAGGATGGTCGACTCCAAAGCTACGATGGGTTTCCCCTCCTTTAACGCCTGCTCAATTTCAGGCGTGATCGATAAGTAATCCTGATAATTCATCTTTTTTTCTCCTTTATGATCTCTTCTAATAAACTTAATGACATATTTTCATTGATCGTCGTTTCCGACCTGATCGCCGCGATCCCGGCCGCCAAAGCCAGGTCTATCCTTTCTTCGATCTCAAGAGCATTGACCTGTCCATAGATCAAAGCTCCCATCAAGGCATCACCGGCTCCCGAAGCATTAACCATCTTCTTTTCTTCCTTGAAACGCCGATGCAGACACAGGTCTTCATCCATATACAAGATACCATCTTTTCCTAGGGATGTGACCACCTTTCGGCAACCCTTAGCCAAAAGCGATTTACAGGCCTTTTTGACCCCTTCCAGATCATCCGTCTTCATCCCCGTTAAGGAAGCCAGCTCACTGCGGTTAGGCTTGATCAGTTCGAAGTTTCCGGCATAAGGCGCCATCTTCATCGCGTAGTTGTCCGAGATCGGATCTATATAGACCGGAACCTTGTCCTTACATATATCGATGATCGCTTCGATGACTTCTTCTTTTAAAGATGGATCGATGACCACCAGTCCGGCCCTGGTGATGATATCGGCCTTGGAATAGATGTATTCGCTGTTCAAGACATCCAGGATGGACATATCACAGATCGCCAGAAACATGTCGTTGTTTTCATCCTGCACCTGCAAAAAGACACCGGATGAATGGCCTTTGACTTCAAGACAATCGGAAATATCGATCCCATTTTTCTCACAGTCCTTTACGATCTGGCTGCCGTAGCTGTCATCGCCATAGGCACTGATCAGTCTGGTCTTGCCGCCCAGTTTGGCGTAATTGACGATGATGTTGTGCATGACGCCACCCACCGAAGAGGAGATATCCGCCGGATGATCGTAGTGTAAACGCAAAGCGATCCTTGACTTGCCATAGACATCGACATTGGCCGCCCCGATGCCTAAGACATAGGGTTCCTCGTTGACGATATAGCCCTTGCCGGCGATCAGACCCTGTCTTTGTAAGGAAGAGATATGTACCGCCACGGTCGAACGCGAGATATGCAAAAGCTTGGCGATCTCGCCTTGTTTGATCTGGGGATGGGCCTTTATAAGTTCCAGTATTTCTCTTTCCTTGTTTGTCATGATTTTGTTTAGCTATCTAAGCACATGTTTATTATAACATCCGATCTTTATTCTGGAAATATTTAGCGAAATAAGCGATAATTAAGACAAGAATAAAAGGAGAAATTCAATGGCAAAATTCGTATGTAAAGTATGTGGTTATGTCTATGAGGGCGATGTACCTCCGACAGAGTGCCCGGTCTGCCACACCGGTGCCGAAAACTTTGAAGAAGTCAAGGGCGAGATGAAACTGGCTGCCGAACACAAATTCGGCATCTATGGTCAGACGGTCAAAGACAATCCCGACATCCCAGAAGAAGATAAGAAGTACATCTATGATCAGCTGGTCTCCAACTTCAACGGCGAATGCTCCGAAGTAGGCATGTACCTGGCCATGTCCAGAGTCGCCTACCGTGAAGGCTATCCGGAAGCCGGTCTGTATTGGGAAAAGGCCGCTTTTGAAGAGGCTGAACACGCCGCCAAGTTCGCTGAACTGCTGGGAAGCGATCTGGAAAAGAATATGACCGATTCCACTAAAGCCAACCTCAAGTGGAGAGTCGATTGCGAATACGGCGCCACCGCCGGCAAGACCGAACTGGCGACCCTGGCCAAGAAATACAACCTTGACGCCATCCATGATACCGTTCATGAAATGGCCAGAGATGAGGCCAGACACGGCAAAGCTCTGGAAGGCTTATTAAACAGACTGTTCAAATAATAATTCAGCAAGGGAGAAAGAAAGCTTTCTCCCTTCTTTAAAAAGGAGGCAACATGCCAAGAAAGATCATCCTCGATGTCGACACCGGCTCCGATGACGCCTGTGCGATCATGCTGGCATACCTGCACCCGGACATCGACCTACAAGCCGTCTGTACCGTCAAAGGCAACCAGCCCATCCAATACACGACCGAAAATACCCTTAGGATCAGGGAACTTTTAAACGCCGACTTCCCCGTCTATAAAGGCTGCAGCGGTTCTTTAGTCAAAAATGTCGTCTATCCCCGCATTCCGCCCACAGCCAATGCCGATGCCTATGACGAACAAGGCAACAAGATCCACATCCACCAGGAACTCTTCGACCTGCCTGAGTCAAAGGGAGATATTGAAGAGCTCAATGCCCCCAACTTCTATGTCGACTATCTTTCCAAAACCAGGGAAAAGATCACGATCGTCGCTGTCGGTCCTTTGACCAACCTGGCGGTCGCTTTGATCATGAAACCTGAGATCGCCGAAAACATCGAAGAGATCGTCATTATGGGCGGCGGCTGGAACATAACCAACGCCACTTTAGCCGCCGAATTCAACATCTATGACGACCCCGAAGCTGCCCAAAGAGTCCTTCATTGCGGCGCTAAGATCACAATGGTCCCGCTTGATGCCACGCACAGTGCCTATATATCCAGAGAGGATGCGCAGGATTTAAGAAAGATCAACACTCCGGCTTCCCTATTCGCCGCCGATCTGATCGATGTCAGGATCCTGGTCCACGACTATGCCCAGCCCTTGGAAGTGCCGCATACCTGTGCCCTCCATGATCCCCTGTGCATTGCTTACCTGATCGATCCTGAAGTTTTGCAGGACGTCAAACTGTGCAACGTCGAAGTCTCGCTTTCCGGTCTCACCGAAGGTCAAACCTGTGTCGACCAGCGGGCGATCCAGGAAAATCGCAATGTCAACTTTGCCTTTAAAGGCGACCACGAAAGATTCTCCAAGATCCTCTTGGAAGCTTTTAGAGGATAATTAAAAATGATCGACATCGAAAAGCTGGATGAAAAAGGCTTATGCAAGCTCTTCGACCACACGCAGCTTAAAGCCTATGCCACCAAAGCCGATTTTGAAAAGCTTTGCAAGGAAGCAAAAGACAACGATTTCATGATGGTCGCCATCAATTCCTATCCGGTCAAACTGTGCAAGGAACTATTACAGGGAACTGACGTCCATGTCGGAGCTGCCATCTCCTTCCCCTTGGGCCAGATGAGTATCGAATCCAAATGTGCCGAGACCATCAACGCCATCAAAGATGGAGCCGATGAGATCGACTACGTCATCAATATTGGTAGAGCCAAGCAGCACGACTATGACTATATCAGACAAGAGATGCAAGCCATCACTGATATCTGCAAAGAAAACAAGGTGCTATGCAAAGTCATCTTTGAAAACTGTTATCTGGAAAAAGAAGAGATAAAACAGATCGCCCTGATCGCCAAAGAGGTCAGACCTGACTTCATCAAGACCTCAACGGGTTTTGGAACTTCAGGCGCCACCGTGGAAGATGTCAAACTGATGAAGGAAACGGTCGGCGAAGCGGTCAAGGTCAAGGCCGCCGGCGGTATCCGCGACTGGCCCACCTGCAAGGCGATGATCATAGCCGGCGCCGAAAGGATAGGCACCAGCTCCTCCTTAAAGATCCTGGAAGAATTCAAAGAAAGCCGATAAAAAATGGAGAGATATCTGAATCTCTCCTTCTTTTTTTAGTAGAGTCCGGCGAATATCCCGGCCAGCAGAACGGTCATGATGCCGGCAGTCACGATCGACAGCGAACTGATCGCCCCTTCGATCTCTCCGATCTGCATCGCCTTTGAAGTGCCTATCGCATGACTGGCCGTTCCGATCGCCGCACCTTTGGCAATTCTATCTTCAATCCTGAAGAGCTTCAGTACACTCTCACAGATGATGTTTCCCAGCACCCCGGTCAGCACGATGGCCGCCACCGTGATCGACACATAGCCACCAAGTTCCTCCGATACGCTTAAACCGATGGCAGTCGTGATCGATTTGGGCAAAAAGGTCACGAATTCCGCTTTGCTGAAATGGAATAGCCTGCTCAGAAGGAAGATCGAAACCATGCCGGAAACCACGCCAGCGAAGATGCCCGCAAAGATCGCGATCGCATTTTTCTTCAGCCTGTCGATCTGTTTATACAAAGGAAGCGCCAGGCAGACCGTCGCCGGGGTCAAGAGAAAACTCAGATACTTAGCCGAAGAATTGTAAGATTCATAATCGACACCCGTTAACAAAACGACAGCTGCCGTCATGATGATCGCAATTAACAATGGATTGAACAAAGAAGAACGGATCTTCTTTTTTAATGTCAAGGCAATAATATAGCTTACCAGACTGAGTGTGATGCCAAAGAATGAAGAAGGAGTCAGAAATTCTCTCATTTCCCCTCCTTTCTTCTGATCATCATCTGACAGACTCTGCCGCTAACAGCCATGACAAAGATCGTCGTAAAAACGATCAGAAACAGATAAGCAAAGAGCTTTTCCTTTACGAGATCCCAGACATCAATCAGACCGACCGCCGCCGGTATAAACATCACCGGCATGATCTCGATCAGAAAAGAGGAGGTCTCTTCGATCTGTTCGGGTCTGATCCATTTAAGCATCAGTGCCACAAAAAGAATGACGATGCCATAGATACTGGCGGGGATCGCAAAAGGAAAGACATGGTGAAATAGCTCTCCCAGAAAGGAGATGACCATAATGATCGAAAACTGCTTAAGATACTTCATATAAACCCCTACTTATCGTATTTTATGGAAAAGATACAGTGAATGTTTAGAAATAGACGCCTTCGATGACCGTGTCCCTGAAGGTGCTGTCCGAGAAATCCCCAAACAAAAGGATGCCGAGCGTCATAATCGTACATATCGCACCGTATCTTCTAACTCCGGTCATCGACCTCTTTCATATTATACAGGAAAGAAAGAACGCTTTCTTCTGTGTTAAGATGTGAGTAGTAAAACAGGAGCACACCATATGAAACAGAACGAACTGATTGAAAAGTATGAAGAGATCGCCGATCAGAAAGTGATCATGTATTTCAAGCCCTACCGTCACTTCCTGGCATCAAAGAAATTCTATGAACAGCTGCAGGACGGCGTCGCTGACGAGTTCACTTTCTTCACCGAAACGCTGGTGACCTTTACAGAGACGGACGATCCGGGAAGAGAGCCCGACTTTACTTCCGGCAGCGGCAGCCGCTACTGGTATGGCAAGGAAGGCGTCGTCAGAGGCAGCGACCACTGGGGCAACGGCGTCGCCCGCTGCGACTGGGCCTTAAAGACAAAGAAAGGAAAGACCATTTATGGCTATGACTGGGATTGCCCGATCCATCTGAGTACTCCCCGCTTTGGCTTTGCGAGATGGGAGGACTTCCTCTACAAGGCCAGGCTGATACAGATCGAAGGTGAGAAGGTCGTCACCACCTTCAGCAACACCGCCGGCTATGGCCAGGTGAGCTTCAACGGCAAGGTCTACAATCAGGTGATCAGGGAGACCTTTGAAGAGGATATCGAGGAAGAAAAAGCCGATAAATAAAGGACATTTACCCAATGTCTTTTTTTATAGCAATATTGATTTAGACCCTATTCGCCATATTTGGCAATCAGGATAGCCATCAGTTCATCAAAAGTGACGACTGATTTGTCCATGCCTTTGACGAAATAGTCGCCCGGATCATCATCACGATGCGCACTTCCATCGTATTCCGGAATATTCAGAAACAGCCATTTGGTGACCATACCATCGGAGATCTCTTCAGGATCGACATTCTCTCATTCTGGATTATGGCGGATCGCCCAGGCTTTCAAGGTGGCCCATTCCTCTGAGAAGCCGCCGCCGGCGATCTGTTTCATCTGTTCATCGCTCAATTCAAATTTTTTGCTAATATTCCTCCCTTTGAAATATCGGATTGCGATATTTCATCTTTTAAATTCTATTTTACGAAAAACATCTCTTGTCTGACAGAAAAACGCTTAAAAAGTCACTGATCGTTCAGTGACTTGTTTATCGGTCTGACATCTTCTTCAAACGCTTCGTTCCATTGCGATTGGCTGATGTAGCCGTTGTTGTACATTGTCTTTAAGACCCAGGCCTGTCGACCCTTGGCATCTTCATAGCCATCCGAAAGCTGGTAAATGGCCGGCGCATTGGGTATCCCCGCCAGGATCGCCGCCTGCGCCAGACTGAGATCATCAGGTTCCCTGTCATAGTAGCCCTTAGAGGCCTGTCTGATGCCCCAGTAACCGTCGCCATAGTAGTTCATATTGGTATACAAAGCGAAGAGTTCTTCCTTGGAATAGTTATTTTCCAAGGCGAAGAAGATATAGATCTCCGCCGACTTCTCCTCTAGACCCGTGACATAACCGTCAAGATAGAGATTCTTGGCGATCTGTTCCGTGATCGTCGAACCTCCTTCGATCAGATCTCCGGCCAGCAGATTGTGATATAAAGCCCGAAACAGGGCGATAAAGTCGTAACCTTTGCGGGAAAAGTAGCGTTTATCTTCCACCGACACCACAGCTTTAACGAAGTCCTCATCGATCTTGTCGAAGCTGACGTAGTCCGGATCTTTCGTATAGGCTTCGACGGCCTGTTTTATCGGCAAAGCTGCCACTTCTCTTTTATAGCGCAGATATCCCTGCCCCATGATAGTCGCAAAAGCCGTAAAGCAGCACAGAAACAGGACGACGACAAGACTGACGAGTTTCTTTCTCATTCCAGATTGAGCCTTCTGTCCAGGATGTACCAGGTCAAAGCGGAGAAGATAGCCGCAAACAGCAGCGGTTTAAGGAACCATTGCCAATCAAAGATCAGGGCATCGCTGTAGCTGGAAATAAAGACCTTGGTCGGGAAGAAGAACATCCGGATCACCATCGCCACGATAACAAAGATCGTCGCAAACAGGATCTGATGTTTTCCTAAAAGATGTGCTACGGCAAAGGCCGCAAAAAACATGCAGGTAGCGGCGATCAGCTCCAGTGACATCAGGATCAGAGCCTGTACCAGCACCAGATAGAAATCGCTGTCCATCGAAAAGAACATTTTACACAGCTCTCTGATCTCCTCAACACTGCCGGCAATGAATCCCATGATCAGGATACAGACGCAGACACATAACATCTCCAGAGAAGCCCAGATGATGGTGTTGATCACCTTGGCCGCGATATGGGTCGCCGTATTTACCGGTAAAGCGAAAGACAGATACCCTTCATTTTTAAGCAGGCCATTGACGAAACGGCTTACCGTACAATACAAGGTGACAAAAAACGAGATACTAAGCAGGATGCCTAGAATGATCACCAAAGCCGTGAAAAAGAAACCGGCCGTCAGACGAAATCTGGTCATTATTGAACAGATCGTTGTCAATGATATCAGCGCCAGAAAAAGCGGAAACATGCTTCTGGAAGTCGCTTTAAAATCATACTTTATCAGTTTTCCTAACATCTGAATACCTCCCTGAAGTGTTCATCGACACTTCTGCCCGTCTCTTCTCTTATCTCATCGACGCTCTTATGTAAGACCACTTCCCCTTCCTTGAGGAAGATTGCCTCATCAAGCACACTTTCAACATCCGCGATCAGATGCGTCGAGATCAGTACCGTCGCATTCTCATCATAATTGGACAGTATTGTCCTTAAGATGAAGTCCCTGGCTGCCGGGTCCACCCCCGCGATCGGCTCATCCAGAAGATAAAGCTTCGCATGCCTGGACATCGTCATGATCAGCTGTACCTTTTCCTTGGTGCCTTTCGACATCTTCTTTAAAGGCATTTCTCTGTCGATCCCTAACGACAGCAGCATTGCATTGGCTGTGCCCGTATCGAAATCGCTATAGAAATCCTCATACATATTTATCAGTTCATCGACTCGCATCCAGTCCGGCAGATAGTTCCTGTCAGGCAGATAGGAGACCATCGCCTTAGTTACAGGTGAAGGTCTTTCACCGCAGATCGTGATCTCACCTGCCGTCGGAACCAAGAGTCTGGAAGCCAGTTTGATCAAAGTCGTCTTACCAGAACCGTTTGGTCCCAATAAGCCGATGATCCTTCCTTCTTCCAAAGTCAGGTCGACATTATTCAAGGCTTTGACATTTCCATAGTCCTTGCATAGGCCTCTACAAACCAGTGTTTCCATCTTCTTTATCCTCCCAATTATTCAGGGCTTCTCTGATCATCTGATCGTCCATGCCCAGATCCTTCAAACGTTTAAACAATTCCGCGATATATCCCTCACTCAAGTCCTTACGCAAGGCCTCGATCTTCTTTTCATCGATACTGACATATCTTCCGCTGGTCCTTTCACTCTGTACAAGACCCAGCCGCTCGAGTTCGGCATATGCTCTTTGTACGGTATTGGGATTGACACTCACTTCAGCTGCCAGATCCCTGACTGCCGGAAGCCTGTCTCCGGAAGCGTATTTCCCGGAAACGATATCGATCTTCATCAGTTCGATGATCTGTAAGTAGATAGGTATATCATCCGAAAACTTCCATGCCATAAAAAGTCCTTTCTATTGTATTAATACACTAATACAATAACACAGTACCTATAGCCTGTCAACAGGAAAATAAAAAAGAACTGCTTAACAGTTCTGATCTTAATAGTGGCGTCCATGGAGAGACTCGAACTCCCGACCGTCCGCTTAGAAGGCGGATGCTCTATCCAACTGAGCTACATGGACAGCATAAGTATATTATCATTTTTGTCAGCCTATTTCAAATAAGGCCGATATATAATTTAGCTAAGAGGACAAACATATGCTGGCAATACTTATAATCATACTGTTTCTTTTACTGCTTTTGGCTATCGCCTTCATCAGAGCTTTGATCTTACCCAAGAAAACTTCTTTCTACGAAGGAAGCAAGGATGAAGAAAGATCCCTTGACTATGCCTTGAAACTGCAGAAGATGATACAGGTCGAAACGGTCTCCAGTAGAGATAATAACGATCCCACCAAATTCCGCAAACTGCACAAAGTCATGGAAGAGCTCTTCCCCACCGTTTTCTCAACCTGCGAGAAACACGATATCGACGGAAGCCTTCTGGTCAGATGGCCTGGCAAAGATCATAATAAACAACCTATCGTACTGATCTCGCATCTGGATGTCGTCCCCGCGGAAGGCGAATGGCTCTATCCGCCCTTTTCCGGTACCATTGTCGACGGCAAGATCTATGGCCGCGGATCTTTTGATGTCAAATGCGGCGTCTTCTCCTTCTATCAGGCCGTTGAAGAACTGATCAAGGAAGGTTATAAACCCGATTGCGACATCTATCTGGGTTCCAGCTGTACCGAAGAAATCGGCGGAGACGGTGCTCCCAAGATCGTCAAATGGTTTGATGATCACAACATCAGACCCTTCATGGTCTGCGATGAAGGCGGTACGATCACCGAAGATCCGATGCCCGGCGTCAAGGGCAATTTCGCCGCGGTCGGTATCTTTGAAAAAGGCTATGGCGACATCAAGATCATCGCCAAAGGAAACGGCGGACACTCCTCTTCCCCAGGCAAAAACTCTCCGATCGCCCGTCTGGGGAAATTCATAAATGAGATCGAAACAAAATCACCATTTAAAGTTGAATTCACCCCGGCCGTAGAAGGCATGTTACAAAACCTGGCCCCGTATTGCGACAACCTTTTACTCAAGACGGTCTTCCACAACCTCTGGCTTTTCAAACCTGTATTGAAGAAAGTCATGCCGGCCATCTCCCCGATCGGTGCCGCAATGTTACAGACGACGATCTGTTTCACGATGCAGAAAGGATCCGATGCCACCAACGTCATCCCCCAGGAAGCCTATGTGACCGCCAACATGCGCTACATCCCCTTCCAGGGCAAAGATGAATCATTAGCCATCGTCAGAAATATCGCTGCCAAATACGATCTGGAAGTGGAAGAGATCACCTGCTCCGATCCGACCAGCTCTTTGGACCTCAATGGTCCGCAGTTCGCCATGACCAAAAAAGCCATCGAAAAAATCTTCCCCAATGTCTGTGTCTTGCCTTACGTCGTGACCGGCGGTACCGATTCCAGATTCTATGATGGCCATGTGGATGCCTGCGTACGTTTTGAACCGGTCAACGTCTCCAAACAACAGCTCGGCAATATGCATGGCATCAACGAGAATCTGAATATCGACACTCTGCCTTTGGCTGTCGAATACTATAAAGAGATCATCAGGCTGCAGGAAGGACGTTAATGAACTTTACGATCAAAGATCATAAGATCGAGATATTTGGCGCTGATAAAACAGGAAAGCTTCCTTTCATCATCCTGATCGGAGATCGCGATGAAGCTGAAGAAGTCTACGAAATCGTCCGTACAAGATGCGATCAGGAATTTATTCTGATCGCCATCCATGCCAAGGACTGGAACAGTGAATTATCACCCTGGTATTGCGATCCGGTCTTTAAAGGTACGGAAGCTTTTGCGGGAAAAGCCGATGATTTCCTGACTTTGATCATAAATGAGATCCTTCCTCAATTAAACGAATACATCAATACATCACCATCTTATTATGCCCTGTGCGGCTATTCTTTGGCCGGACTCTTCGCCTTATACAGTGCCTATCGCTGCGACAGTTTTCAAAAGATCGTCTCGGCTTCAGGAAGTCTCTGGTACCCCGGATTCATTGAAATGGTCACAAAAGAAAAGATCTCCAAAGAGATCAATACTGTCTACCTGTCATTAGGTGATTCAGAAGCTAAAACCAGAAATCAGCTGATGGCCAGAGTCCAGGATAACAGCGAGAAGATCGCTGCATATCTAAGTCAGAACATCAACACCGTCCTTGAGCTCAATGAAGGCAACCACTTCAATGATCCTGAACTGAGGATCGCCAAAGGAATTGCCTACATCCTCAATACCTGATGGGTTCCCGACCCGTAAATTTGCGGCCGAGATGATTGGCCCAGCGCTCCGGATAAAAGGAAGAGTATCTGTATCTTCCTTCTCTTCTGGCCTTGATGAAATAAGGCGAAGAAGCCCAGATGAATGAGGGGATGCCGATCAAAGGCAGATAAAAAGGTCCCAGCAGAAAGGATTGTATCGAGTGACCGTATTCATGGACGATCACCCTTTCATCATCACTGCCCAGAAACAGAAACATGCCCATCGACATCGAAGAACGCAGGTTCCAGCGGGTCACCAAAGCGCCATAAAAGAAATGTCTTTCCTCCTTAGGCCCCGTCAGTAAAACATAGAGCCAGATCAAAAAACCCAGGACGTTCTGAATGATGCCCCAGGTCATCTGGACGAAATAGTAAATGAATAATCTAATTTTCCTCATCAAATAGTTTCTTAAGATTCACGTCGAAAGGCGGATAGACGATGCCTTTTTCCGTTACGATCCCGGATAAGAGTTCATGGTCGGTCACATCGAAGGAAGGATTGTAGCACTTGACCTCCGCTGGAGCCATGGGTCTTTCATACCACATGTTTTTGATCTCTTCGGGATCCCTGAGTTCGATCTTGATGTGATCGCCATCCGGGCAGTCCATATCGATGGTCGAAGTCGGACCCAGTGAATAGACCGGAATGCCATAGTGTTTGGCCAAAATAGCTACACCCGAAGTACCGATCTTGTTGGCGAAATCGCCGTTGGCCGCAATGCGATCGCAACCGACGAAACAGGCATTGATCCAGCCGTTTTTCATGACGATCGAAGCCATATTGTCGCAGATCAGCGTCACATCAACGCCGGCTCTGCTCAGTTCAAAAGACGTCAGACGGGCACCCTGCAGTAAGGGCCTGGTCTCGTCGGCGAAGACTCTGATATTCATGCCTCTGGCCTTGGCCAAAAGGAAAGGACCCTGAGCCGTGCCATAGGATGTCGCCAAAGGACCGGCGTTGCAATGGGTGAGGACGCCATCGCCATCTTTCAAAAGTGAAAGACCGTATTCGCAGATCTTCAGACACATCTCGATGTCTTCGTTGTGGATGGCGATCGCCTCTTTCTTTAACAGGTCGTTGATTTCTTTGACGCTTTTGTCTTTATTTTCTTCGACGACTCTTTCCATCCGCTTTAAAGCCCAACCCAAATTGACAGCGGTCGGACGGGAAGAATAGAGGTATTCCTTATTCTGTCTGAAATGTTCGCAGTATTCCTCAAAAGGAAGATCTTCATCTTTCTTTGCCAGCATGAACATCGCATATCCCGCAAAGATACCGATAGCCGGAGCCCCTCTGATCTCAAGCTTCTTGATCGCCTGATAGGCACTCTCCAGATCTTCTATCTTCTTGTATTCCAATACACTCGGCAATTTGACCTGGTCGATGATGATAATATGGGAGTCATCTTCAGCCAAACGGATATTGTCGGTGATACCGACCTTCTCCATGTCGGCTCTGGTCTTACTTAAATTGACTTGGATGTTTGACATAGAAGTCCTCTTTTTCCTTCAGTTCCTTGAGCTGGTGCTTCTCTTTGTCTTCGATCAGATCATAGATGTCCGCAAAGATGTTATCCCAACTGAAGAACTTGTCAGGATCGACATTGAGATAGTCGCAAATCTTTTCGCAGCCATCCGGTACGACCGGGTGAGAAAGCACCGCCGCCACCTTGACCATGTAGAAGGCATCGATCAGCGTCTGTTTGATGTTTTCTTCGTTGTTCGAATTCTTGGACCAGAACTTGGAAGCATTGCGGATATAGGAATCCAGATCGTTCATCACCTGATGCAGTTCAAAACGGTACATGTGATTCTCATAATTCAGGATCGTCCTTTCGGCGATCTGTTTGTATTCCGGGCTGACTTCACCATAAGGCAGGACGCCATCAAAGTATTTCTGGGTCGAATAGAAACAGCCTCTGACCAGACGGTTCAAAACATTGGTATACAGATTGCCTTGCGCCAGTACCGGATCAGGTTCATTGAGCTTGGCATCCGGATTCAAAGGCTGAGGCATGAAACTTACCGACTTGTTGCCTAAAGCCAGAGAAATGAAATGAGCCCTCAACTGATCGGCCGTATAGTAATCCAGAAGATCGGCAGCCATCGGCGGCTTGATCGCTCCGGATGAAGAAGCCTTCTTGTCCAGGAAAAGGATGTGGTGGTTGGCGACTAAAGTCGTCAGCTGCAGGTCACCGTCTTTAGGATGGATAG
This sequence comes from Erysipelotrichaceae bacterium, assembly GCA_017432895.1. Classification (GTDB taxonomy): domain Bacteria; phylum Bacillota_I; class Bacilli_A; order Erysipelotrichales; family Erysipelotrichaceae; genus Colivicinus. The sequence goes on from JAFRIG010000017.1 coordinate 14,026, forward strand.
TCAGATTATCCTTGCCCTGCTGAGCCATCCATAACGGCATCTGAGCGACACCATAGAAATAGATATTGTCCTGGCCGATGAACTGGAAGACCGTAGCCTCCTTGTCGCACCAGTATTTTTTCCATTCATCATCGGGCAGACCGATGCGTTTGAAATAGGCCTTGGTGAAAGAGATCGGAGCCCAAAGGCTTTCCGGCCAGACCCAGACCGTGAGGTCTTCTTCATCTTCCAGCTTGGGTGCCTTGACGCCCCACTCGATATTGCCGGTAAGTCTAAGTGGTACCAAAGTCTTGCCGGTACGGTAATGGATACCCGCCTTTGTCAGTATAGGACAGGCCTTTTCTCTTAGCTCAAGTTTGGCGAAAGTGACGATAAAGCTGCCCTTGATATTTTCCAGATCGGAGTTTTCATGTTCCGGCAGTTCATCTTCGATCTGCCTGTAGGCATCCAAAAACTTCTCCTGGATATAGATGACCGGAGCACCCAAAGATTCCTCCATCGTCTCGGAAACGATCTTCCTGACATTCGGTTTCTTTTTGATATCTTCGACATACTCCTTGAGCAGATCGTTGAAATCCGTCAGCTTGAAGTACCAGTTGGTGACATCCCGCATCTCCGGGGTCTCACCCGACAGGGTCGATTTGGGATCGATCAGCTCCTCGGGCATGTACTGGTGACCCAGATCACATTCATCCGCATAGCCCTTCTCCGACTGACAGTGTTCGATCGGACACTTGCCGACGACCTGCCGGCCGTTGAGGAAGCACTGGTATTTGGGATCATAGAACTGTTTAGTGACCAGCTTCTCCAGCCAGCCGTTTTCATACAGTGTCCGGATGAACTCATCGGTCTCTTCCTGATGGACTTCCTTGGTGTCACCAAGACCGGAAGCGCCAAACAGGTTCAAAGAGATCCGATAATCGCGCAAAGTCTTTTCTTGCGCATCATGATTGGCTTGGACATAATCTTCGATACTGCCCTGATAGCCTTCTTCATCGACCTTCTTGCGATAGCCTTCCGCGATCGGTGAGCCGTAGCAGTCGGTACCGGAAACGAAAACGACATTGTCCTTGCCGATACGGTCTCTTAAAAAACGCGCAAACACATCGGCATGGACAAACATGCCACCCACATGGCCAAAATGCAAAGTCTTATTGCCATACGGCATACCGCCGGTCACTACCGCACGTTTGGGAAATACTGGACGTTCCATGATCTTACCTCTTCCTAACAAAAATACTTAATAATTATAACAATTCTCTTAACTTTTAGCCTAGAGATCGTAGTAAAGTCTGAACTCCGCCGGATGCGGGATCCTTTCGATCTCCCCGGCCTCTATAGTGATGGCCTTAAGCCAGTTGTTCAGCTGTTCTTCACTGAAGACCCCACCTTGTAACAGATAGTCGTGATCCTTCTTCAAAGCGTCGATCGCTTCATCGATGTTCTGGGGCAGATGTTCAAGTTTGGCCTTTTCTTCTTCACTCAGATCATAAAGGTTGAAGTCGAATGGTCCCCAGTTGTGGTCGGCCGGATCGATCCTGTTGACGATGCCGTCGAGTCCTGCCATTAAGATCGCCGCAAAAGCGAAATAGGGATTGCAGGTGGCATCGGGCGAACGCAGTTCAAAACGCACGTTATCCTCACCCTTGGCATAGCTGGGGATCCTGACGATCGCACTGCGATTGGCGCTGGCGTAACCGATCGTGACCGGTGCTTCAAAGCCCGGTACCAGTCTACGATACGAGTTGGTCGAAGGATCCAGGATAGCACTTAAAGAACGGCTGTGTTTAAGCAGACCGCCGATGAAATACATAGCTTCCTTTGACAGATCGGCATATTCGCCTTTCTGGTAGAAGATGTTTTTGCCTCCCTTCTTCAACAACATATGTACATGCATACCGTTGCCGGCTTCGTTGTTTATCGGTTTAGGCATGAAGGTCGCCGTATAGCCATCTCTGGCCGCAGCATTTCTGATCAGATACTTCGCCAGCATCGTCTGATCGGCCATTAAAGAAACTTCACCAAGTTCGACCTCAACTTCCATCTGGCCGCTGCCGCCGACTTCGTGGTGATGATACTTGACCCTGATACCCGCCTCAGATAAAAGCTCACAGATCTCGTTTCTTAAATCGAAAAACAGATCAGCCGGCTGATCGTAATGATAGCCGCCTTTAGGCAGGGTGTGATAACCGCTTCCTTCCATATTCGACGACCATTCCGACTCCAGGGAATGCAGTTTGCTGGATACTTCATCTCCGGCGATGCGATAGGACATGCTGTCGAAAAGCGAGAACTCGTATTCCGGACCAACGATCATCTCATCGGCGATCCCGAGTTTCTTCATATATTCGACCGCAGCGTTGATCACATTGCGCGGATACTGTTCAAAGGGACGATTGTGATCCTTTTCGATCACGCAAACATTGGCCATCATCGACAAGGTGGAAGCCTGGGCGAAAGGTTCGACATAGGCGCTGGCCAGATCGGGATAGAATACCATATCCGACTTTTCCACTCTGGCATAACCGTAATTAGACGCATCGAAACCGATACCGTCTTTCATCAGCTTTTCATTCAATCTTTCCGCCGGGATCGACAGATGACGAAAGCGTCCTCTTAAATCGACAAGCTTCAGATCAATGAACCTGACGTTATTTTCCTTGATATATTTTTCCGCTTCTTTGATATTCTTGAACATATTTTTCTCCTCACCTCCATTATAAGCTATTACGTTTATAATTAAGGTATGGATAAATATTTGCTAAGTATACTGGGAAGCAGCGTCGATATATTTTACGAAGCTGATTCCTACCCCGCCGAAGGAGATTTTTCCCATGCCCGCTACCTGTGCAGTATGGCCGGTGGCTGTCCTTTGAATGTCGCAGCCGTCTGCGCCAGTAAGGATCAGAAAGCCATTGCCTTGGATATGCTGGGAAAGGAAGACGAAAGTACCTCTTTCCTTTTGAAGGAGATGGAAAGATTCTCCATCGATACAGACCATATCATCATTCAGGATAAAGTATCCAATGGCAAGGTGGTCATCATTCTGACCGGCGATCAGCGCACGATGTTCGTCGTCGATCCGATCAGACCCCACTATGAAGTCGATGAAAAGATGCAGGACCTGCTCAACAATGCTTCCTACATCTATTCCCTCATGCACATGATCAACCGTTCCTTTTCATCACTTGAACCTTTACTTCAAGCCAAAAATCATGGTGCCCGGATCATCCTCGACGGATCTTCCAAGTACGATGATCCTTCAAGAGTAAAGATCCTTTATGATCTCGCTGATGGCCTTTTCATCAATCAGACCGACTTTGAAAGACTCAAAGAAAATTCACCCAAAGATCCCAGAGACATCATTTTAAACGCAGAAGACAAATTTATCGTCGTCACTCATGGATCGAAAGGTTCAACTCTCTATCTAAAAGGTAGAGAAATATTCAAACCAGCTGTCAAAGACTTAGAAATCTACGATTCCACCGGTGCCGGTGATGCCTTTGCCGGCTGTTTCATTGCCTGTCTGTTAAAAGGCATGAATCACGAAAAAGCCCTGGCCTACGCCACGGTAAATGGCGCTTATGCCTGTACAGTCTTTGGCGGAACGGGCGGTGTGGCCTCATTTGATACCTTAGAGAAATTTGCCAAGGAGCACGACTATGATCTATGACAAGATGGAAGACTGTTTTGGCAGTCTGCAAGACAAAGTAAAATACGCGATCGAAAACAGCGATCTTAATGCTTTTTTCAGCACTCTGGATGAGATAGAAGGTCCTACCCTGGTTTGCGGTGTGGGCGGATCGAGTATCGTCGCCTTCTTTTTGGCCAAGGTGCTAAGAGAAAAAAGAAAGCTAATCGCCGATTTCATCTATCCAAGAGATCTTAAATATCGTGATCTCAGTGCCTATGAAAACATCATCGCCGTCTCCTACTCCGGCCGAAACATCGGCGTTGATGTCATATTCGATACAGATCTTAATAAATATCTGTTGACCGGCCACCCCAGGCAGGATTGTCACAACATCGTCTATCGGATGAAGGAAGAAAGATCCTATGTCTCCATCTCAGCGACTGTCGTACCATTGACGCTGTTAATGCTATATTATCGAAATGATACAGATCTCATTGATACGATCCTGAATCAGACGATAATATCCGACTCCGATTGCGGTCACTACGAAGTGATGTCGGGTTATGAGACGGCTACGGCGGCGATGTTACTGGAATCGTCGTTCATTGAATCCGGAATGGCTGTCTGCATCATCCATGACAAATACAATTTCTGTCACGGCCGCATCAATATCTCCCGCAACTTCAAGGGCGATCTGATCTTCTTTAAAAGAGAAAATGAGCTCGATGATCTGCTTTATAAAAATCTTAAAGATCACTATCAAAAAATCATCACCCTTGATCAGAAATACGACGATCCCATCATCTGCGACTACGATCTGAGCATCAGATCAATGCAACTGATCCGCTCCATCGCCTTAAACAAAGGCATCGACATCTCCGATATGAAGGAGCTGCCCGATAACGATATCTTCTATCTCTATAAGGGGGAGATGTAGATCACAAATAAAAAAGAAACTTCCTTTTATTGCTTTTACATCTTATGGGCAGAATTCACTTTCAAAGTATGCAGATGCCGTTCTTTATATGTCCACCCGTGAACATATGAAAAACAACATCGGTTCTTTCGGGCCCTACATCTCGACCATGTATCTGTTCGATATCCTCTATTCATGCCTCTTCAGGCAGGATTATCAGCAGTATTTGAAAAACAAATTCGAAACCGCCAAAGAATACCAGAATCTCAGATTCTCGAACAATCCGATCTTGAAAGACGAATAAAAAAGGAACTTTCCCTGCCGCTTCATCACGATTGAAACACGCGCAAGGAATCAAAGCTCCTTTTTCTTTTGCTTTGTTTACTTCAGAATCTCATCGAACAGCTTATCCAGCAGCTCTTCCTCAAAGGAGGAACCGAGATAGTAACATATGCCTTGGCCATAGTCATTCTCTACGGCTGCCGCATAATCGCCAAAGGGATTGTCCTTCCAGGAAACAAGCGATTTGCCGCCACATAAGTTCAACAGTTCTTCAAAGACATAGCCCTTATATTCTTTGCCTTCATAGAAGCAGGAACTGTACTGATCATCCAGAAGAGATTCATGTTCCTCGATCATACAGCCGCAAAGATCATTTAGATCCACCGGCAGACGCTTGCCAAAGATCAGATTGTTGTCCGTATCCTTCCAGGCACTGCGCGCTGTCAGTACGACCTTGCCGCCTTTGGAAACATAATCCTTTACTCTAGCCTTGAAATCATCGCTCATGATGATCATGTAAGGCAGGATGACTAAGGAATACTTGTTAAAATCGACGGATGAATCGATGATGTCACAGTTCATCCCTCGCTTGAACAGCTGGCCATAGAATTTCTGACATTCCTTCTCGTAGCTGAACTGATTGGATTGACGCTGTATAGCCATCGAAGACTTGGAATCGTAATCGTAGACCAGACATATCTTGGACTCAGGATAAGTGACAGGTTTTTCTTTGGCTTTCTTAAAGAAGTCCATGGTCTCATAGTATTTCCGTCTTTTTTCATTGTCTGCATCCAAAATGCCAAAACAGAACTGCTCGGCTCCCTTGGTGAAACCGCGATAACGGAAGAAGATCAGACTTTCCACCCCATGGTCCAAAGAATCCAGAGCCCACTTTTCGGCTTCCCCGGGTTTTGGCGCATAGCCGATGTCGTTATGACCCTGCTGGCCCATGATAGATTCCGTCACCCAGAATTTCTCTCTTCTGAAACCACGGGCAAAATCTACGGAAAAAGCCAGATCCGATGGCGATAAAGGTTCCTTCTGACCGCCCCAGACGGGGTAGTTGTTGTAGGAGACGAAGTCGAGATTTTGAGCGACCGCAAAAGGTGAAAAAGCCTTATTTATGATGCCACCCTCGAAGTCGTGACTTACGGGATGTTTATGATCAAAGCGTTTTACAGCGTCGACCAGACCTTTTATATAAGAGACGGTCGCTTCACTTCTAAAACGATACCACTCTAAACGCAAGGAAGGATTCTGAGCTGTAAAAGCCGGTTTAGGAAGCGGGATCTGTTCAAAAGCAGAATAGGTCTGCGTCCAGAAGCGGGTACCCCATCTCTCATTGAGTTCATTGATGTCTTTATATTTATTTTTGAGATATTCGATGAACTTGGAATGACAGTTTTGACAATAGCACAGGTCCGAACCTTCATGTCCGATCTCGTTGTCTACCTGCCAGGCCACGATGGCTTCTTCATCCTTGTAATGTTCAGCCAGCTTTTCCGCTAAGGCGATGCCCTTCTTGCGATAGATGTCGCTGTTGATACAATAGCCTCTTCTGGCCCCATAGGGCTGACGATAGCCTTTTTCATCCTCATTCATGATCTCGGGATACTTCTCGTACAGCCAGGAAGGCATAGTAGCCGTCGGTACACACATCATGACTTTCAGATCGTGAGCCTTGGCCTTTGCGATGACTTCATCAAAGAAAGAGAAGTCGTATTCTCCTTCCCTTGGTTCAAAGACATCCCAGGCGAAATCGGCGATCCTGATCAGATTCGCCCCCAGTTCTTTGATATTGGCAAAATCTTCATCAACCATCTCTATACCCCACTGTTCGGGGTAGTAATCGACACCGAGATATCTCATTTGAATTCTCCATCAAGAAGCCTGTTGACCGCAGCCGTGTATTCCTCTGTTGCCATCATATAGGCCGCCGCATGGCCACAGCCTTCGATCAGATGCAGTTCCTTGGGACCCTTGCAGGCCTCATACATCCTCTCCGACATCCAGCAGGGCACGAAGTGATCCTCCTTGCCATGGATAAATAAGACAGGCAGATCTGAATTGGCCACGCAGGTCTCACCCATCGAAGTATTGAAACTCACACCGGTAATGATGACCGACCAGAACCAGGCCAGATCACCAAAGGGGAAGTATGGCAGATGATACATATCTTTGATCAGATACTTGCTGATATTGACGATCGAATCGAAACCGCAGTCGTCGATGATACCGCAGACGTTTTTAAGTCCCGCATCGGCGCAATGGATGACCGTCGCTCCGCCCATAGACACGCCATGCAGATAGATGCGCGGCTGTTCATACATTTCATTTACTTTATCGATCCAGCGGGCTACATCACGCTTGTCATGTTCCGAAAAACCCAGGTACTTGCCTTCCGACTTGCCATGGGCTCTGTCATTCAGTAATAAAACCGTCGAACCCCTGTCCAGATAGATCTGGATCCGGTCGGCAAAATCCTCTTCCATCGAAGACTTGTAACCGTGGACACAGATGACGACTTCTTTGGGATCGCCCTCCAACAGATAGCCGTACAAAGTCAGATTATCAAAGGAGCGGATCGTCAGTTCCTTGAGTTGGAGCTTTTTGAAAGCATCGATATAGGGCCCTCTAAAGGCGTAATATCTTCCGGCCGTTGGACGCATCAGATCGCTGTCCGAATCGATCGAAGCGGGATCCAAAGCGCTTTCCTTGTCACCTTTCTGCTGGTCATTATATAGAAAGACCGAGTTGAAAATATAGTAGCCGGCAAACAGTGACAGCAGCACCAGTGCCAGCAGGACTAACAGGATGATCTTGATCATTTATCCACCTGAATATTATCCAGATCGACGCCCTTGGTCTCTTTGACCTTGAGCATCATGATGATCAAAGCGATCGCCATTAAAGGCAGATAAGCTACGGTCAAAACGATAGGCAGATTGGTCGAACCCGCCAGCATCGTGACGACGTTGTTATAGACCATATTGAAACCGACACCCACCATACCGACTAACTGCATCGAGCCGACAACGGAAGCCCGCATTTCCGTCGGTGTCGATTCGGAAGTGATGACAAAGAAGATCATATCGGAGATCGACCATAAGCCGGCGATCGAAATGCCATATGCCAAACCCATGATGTAAGGATTGAGCGGGCGGATGCAACCGTATGCGAAGATTGCCAGACCCACAGAAGCCCAAAGGCCCAGGATCAAAGCCGACTTCTTACGACCCAAAGCATCGGTGATGAAACCGCCGATGATCGTAAAAATACCGTTGATCAGCGGATAGAACATCAGCACCGTATGCATCGCATCGCTGCTCATAACGCCATTGTATTTACCGGCTTCCAGCATCGGCTGATACTTGCCCGTATAACCCGTCGAGAACATCATCAGTAAGGCAACCAAAGCGATGGCTCTGGTCTGCGGATTGGAAATGATAAATTTGAAGGCATCCAGGACAGAAACGCTTTTTTCCTTTTCCGCTTCCTGATTGAGGCGTTCAGCTTCTGCGGAAGCGTTTCTTTCTTCTTCCGAAGATCTAAGATATTGTAATCTTCTTTGCGTGAAGACCGGGGTCTCTCTGACGAAATAGATCGCCGCGATACCGATCAAAAAGGCCAGGATGATCGGAATGATGAAGACGTTGCGCCAAGTCGAAGGCACTTCATCATTGACAAAGAGCTTTACAAATAATCCCAGCAGCGATACCGAGATCAAGGCCAGACCCTTGGTGATGGAACACAGCTTGGCACGATGCTCTTTCGGGGCACATTCCATGATATAGATGACTTGGACATCGTTAGGTGTGAAGAAGGTCAGGATGACCGTACCCAGAATGAACAGCGGTACGCTTTTGGATATTATGCATACCAGCATGCCAACACCCATGCCGATGGTATTGATGATAAGGAAAGGTTTGCGTCCGAAACGGTCCGCCAGAGACTTGTAGAACGGCGAGATCAGATAGGACAGATAGCCGATGATCGTCGCAAAACCCAAAGTGGCCGAGGCCTTGTCGTATTCCACGGAAGGATAGACGACATTGAACAGGTCACGGATAGTCTGTACTTCGACGACACCTCTGACACTTGAGGAAAGTTCATCGACGATGTAGACGATACTTAAGACGACGATGAGGATCGCAAAATAATGCTGGTGATTATGAAAAGCTTCGGCCTTTTCCAGCCGTTCCAGCTCACGCTTTTCCTTTTCGATTTTTGTCATATAAAACTCCTTAAACAGTCCACTTTCATTATAAAAGAAAAACTTCTCTTACGAGAAGTTATTTGGCGATATTCTCATCGATAGGATCTCCTATCTTTTGAGCCAGGATCTCCGGATTCTCCAGGATGTGTTTGGTCAGCTTAAGCGATTTTGCGAAATAGAAACCATCCGCGATCCTTTCGTCCAAAGTGACCGTCGCATCGACCTTGTCGCGACCCTCGGCGTCCTTATACATCGTACCGATCGTCACCATCATCGAGTTGGTACCGAAGTTGGAAAGGTGATGGTAACAGGAATCGGCCCCGATGGAACCCAAATTGGAAAGAAGACAGGTCGTATAGTTGGGATCGCCCTTGGCCAAAGATTGCGGATAGATGCCATGATATTCCATCTTCGCCAGTACCCAGAACAATATCTCCAGTACGAAACGGGGCAGACTGCCTACAAATTCCATCGTCTTATCCAAAGAATTGGTACCCTCGCTTCTGATCTTCTTGACTTCACCCAGAATAAGCCTCGAGATATAGTCGAGGTCCATATCCTTGTCGACCTTCAAAGTCATCAGCGTCTCGACCGCTTCATCATCAAAGCGCTGCTTGGCTACAAAAGACAAAGTGATGTCATTTCTTTGCCAGAACTTGCGGCCGGCAACGAAAATGTTGAGCTTGGGACGATGATAGATGGTCCGGGCGATTGCCGTACAGATGCAATGGAAGAGCTTATAGTTGCTGCCGGTACTCTCGTTATGTTCCCTGATGAACTTCAACAGCTCGGTGATATCGAAAGTGGTGGTCGTTGAAACTTCCGACTCCGTGCGTTTCGCCATCACATAAGGGACGATGGAATGAAACGGATCGGGATCGTTGACCAGAACTGCGTCTTTTCTTTTCATTTTTTATTCGGCGTATGCCTTGATCCTTTCTTCGGCCTTATGGACATCGACACCTCTGATCGCCAGACCATCGGCTATCGAAGCACCTCTTAATGCACCCTGCATCTCCAGAAGGGAAATGCCGAAAGTTCCCTCGTCGTTGGTGCAGAACGGCTTGATCTTCTTACCGGCAAAATCATACTGATCCAAAAAAGAAGCTACAACGCGCGGATAAGTGCGATACCAGATCGGAAAGCCGATATAGACCGTATCATAATCATCCATATTCAGACGCGGTCCGCCCTTCATAGCGGGATGTTCGTTGTTCTCATCTTCCCTGCGGGCTCTTCTTAAACAGTCATCGTACTTAAAAGGATAAGGTTCTTCCTCTTCGATCTTAAACAGATCGCCATCGGTAAGCTCAGCCAGCTTTTCCGCTACGACCTCCGTATTGCCCTTTTCAAGTACAACGATCTCGTTGTCTTGCAGATTTTCGCCTACATGCGAGAAATATGCGATCAGTGTTTTCATAACAGTTTTCTCCTCAATATCCTAATTATACATTAAAGAAAAAGCCTTGCGGCTTTATCTCATCTCACATTTTTCGATATCAAGGCGGATATGCTCGCCTTTTTTATTGTAAGGCTCCCATTGTTCAAGGCCTTGCCCATTGGGATCGCCTTTCAAAGCGAAGTTGGACCAGTAACGGTTCATCTTCTTCGCCAGCTCGTAGTCTTTTTCTTCATACGGCCGCCAGCTGCCATCGAGACTGCAGAACTGATAGCGGTTGTCGCAGGAATGCGGTACTCCGGCCTCATCCCCGGGCTGTTTTCTGTCAAAGACGTAGAGATAGATATCTTTAGAAGTATTGCGATGATATACTTCACAGAACTTTCTTATCTGTTCATACATATTGACGCCAAACTGCGGTCTCTTGCCATTTTCACCCTCATCAGCCGTACAGCCGATGATGATATCGACCTCATGCGGGATATGATCATTGAGGATGCTTTCTTCGACATCTTCCTTAAGCACATAGCCATCGGTATGGATATTGAAACCGCCCGCAAAGCCCAGGATGTCGTTGACATCTCTTAATTTTTCCGCCGGCAGTTTTCTGAGTTCTTCGATGCTTTGACAGCCGCATAGTTCCATGAACTTCTGACCCAGCTTTTCACTCTCTTGCCTGCTTCTATCGCTCATGAAACGACCCAGGCCACCTGCCGACTGAATGGATACTCGACGAATCATGCCTCTAGTCAAAGGTGAACACAACAAGGCCAGCGTCGAACGCCCGCCCGAAGACTGGCCAAAGACCGTGATATTGTCTTTGTCTCCGCCGAAAGCTTCAATATTCTCATAGACCCAGCGCAAAGCCCGGATCTGATCCAGTAAGCCGTAGTTGCCGCTGCTGCCATATTCGCTTTCTTTGGCTAAATCGGGATGGGTAAAGAAACCGAAGACGTTCAAACGGTAGTTGATAGTGACCAATATGCAGCCATTCCGGCAGAACTCATCGCCGCAGTATTCGTAATCCGAACCGTACCACTGCTGGCAACCCCCGCCATGGATATACATCAATACCGGCAACCTGTCATTCTCGTTTTGAGCCGGAGTATAGATATTCAGATACAGACAGTCTTCCGACATCTTCGGCGGATAGGGATAGTTCTCAATATGGACATAAGGATGTTCATCACCATCATTGATATCATCGCTGGCCTTGGCCCACCTGTCATATTGCATACAGGCTGGACCGTAGCTGTCGCAGGCTCTGATCCCTTCCCAGCTATCGGGTTCTTCTGGCGCTTTGAAACGCAGTTCACCGACCGGAGCTTTGGCATAAGGGATGCCTCTGAATAAGGCATAGCCTTTATTGGATCTGACGGACTTAAGCAGTCCGTACTTGCTTTTAACGATCTCCAACATTACAGTCTCTCCCCTTCCTTGTTGAAAATATGGAAATAAGCCCGATCGAAATGCAGCTTCACTTTCTGACCCCGCAGGTATTGTGAAGAGCCGTTATCAGCCTTCTTTGTCACAGTGATCTTATGACCATCGATATCCAGATGGATGATGTCGTCGGCTTCGATGTTCTCGACATATTCAACATCAGCTGGATAGCCTACCTTGTTTATCTCAATATTCACGCTTCTGATACCGACATCGACTTTTCTTTCTTTCCCCAGCTTCTGCAGCTGTTTGTGGTCCAAAGCATAATAGGCATCGAAAAGCTTGATCTTGCCATCCTTCACCTCAACATCTTCAAAGATGTTCATAGCCGGTGACCCTAAAAACTGGCCGCAGAAACGGTTGATCGGATAGTTGTAGACATTGGCGACACTGTCATCCATCTGTTTGATGCCATCCTTTAAAATGATCAGCCTTTCCGCCAGTGCCAAGGCATCATACTGGTCATGCGTGACATAGATGAAAGTCGTCTTGTATTTATTGTGGATCTTTTGTAACTCACTTCTTAGACGGGCGTGCATCGGCACATCCAGATTGGCGAACGGTTCATCAAATAACATGATCGAAGGTTTCTTGATCAGAGCTCTGGCGATCGCCACACGCTGCTTTTCACCGCCTGATAGTTCATCGGGCAGCTTCTTTAACTTATCCGCTATATCCAATAGTTCACTGACTTCGTAGACTTCTTTTTCGATCTCTTCTCGGGGGGTGTGCTTGACCTCCAAAGGAAAAGCCAGGTTCTGATAGACGCTCTGGTTGGGATATAGGGCATAATTCTGGAAGACCATGGCGATATCTCTGTCTTCCGCTTTGAGTTCCTCTCCATCGACACCATCGAAACTCACGGTTCCTAGCACCGGTCTTTCCAGTCCGGCGATGATCCTTAATAAAGTCGTCTTGCCCGAACCCGAAGGTCCTAAGATCACGACGAACTCCCCTTCTTTTATTTCAGCGGAAAAGTGCTGCAAAGCGATGACACCTTCGTTGGAAGTATAGGGCATTGCCTTCTGCTTTTCCAGGATCAGCTTCTTCTGTTTGCGGTCGAAAAGACCGTCCACTTTCTGGAAAGGATAGATCATCGTGACATCATCAAGGACGATGTTTCCCATTACTTCTTCCCCTTCTTTCTGTCTTTCGCAAACCTCTCATCAAGATCACTGAGTGATTCATTGACGACTTCCGTTATTTCTTCTTCTGCGATCTCCTCCGCCTTTTCCTCCAGCCCGTTTTCCTTGATGAAAAGATCCATGTCCTTTTCCAAATAAGGTCTGATCAGATCGGTATATAAGGCCGGTACGATCATTAAAGCCAAAGGGAAAGAAGTCACAAACAGATACATCAAAACGATCAGTAAAGTGAAAATGATCGAACGAAACGGCTTCTTCAAAGCGAAATAGACAGCCATTCTGATGATCGAAGAGACCGGTGCATCAAATTTCGATAAAACGGGTGGTATATGGATGAAAGCCGTGATCACCACGAAAGTGATCAGGATACCCAGTATCATATAAAGCAGGCCCCAGATATTGATCTTGTAGATCTGATAGCCCGTCCAGAGACCTTCCGCCACGAAAAGTCCCGCCACCACCATGATCGCCGAAAGCTTGATGCCACTGATCAGGTTCAGTTTATAGGAAGCAAAGAAGTCCTTGAAGACACCATTGCCGCGACCCTGACCGAAGATGATCTTACTGACGGTGTGAAAAAGCGCAGCACTGGAAGCCACGATCGTAAAGATAGGCAGGGAAAAGATCAGCCAGAAAAAACTGACTATCAGCATATTGGCGATCGTTTCCAGCATTTTGATAAAAGGATTGTTGTATTGCATATTCTAAAGCGGTGTTTCCTTGATCCGGGTCAGCGTACCGGCCTTGAGCAGTTCTCTGTTTCCAAAGGCGGTCAGCAGATAAATATCGGTCGCCGTCGGATTATAAATAAGTGATCCGTCTACACTATATTCTAACATTTTATAGGCCTCCAGATACGCAAGGATCTGTCCGTTGGTCGCAAACCAAATCCCCTCTTTATTCTCAGCCATATAAGCGACAAACTTCTCGATCCTGTCCCAGTTGTCATCCTTATCGAACTCATAGGCATGACCCCAGACATAGAATAGCTGCGGTTTGAAAGAAGGGCTCTTCACAAACTGCTCAGCCAGCTCCATCAGCCTTTCATCGTTGTGATGGCAGGTGGGATCAAGTTCATAGGGATCTTTAGGCAAATCAAAACCATATGTCGATCGCACCGTTCTGGCTCCCTTATAGCCGGCTGATCTCAAGATCCTTTTGACCTCATCGGAAAAAAGGCCGAAAGGATAGGCAAACATCCGCAAAGGCTTTCCGCACAGCTTCTCCAGCTGGGCCTTGTCTTCTACGATCTCGTACATGGCATATGGTTCCCCTAAAGTATCAAGGACACTGTGATACAAGCCATGTCCACCGACTTCGTGGTTCTTGTACAGCTCAGCCACTTCTTCCTTTTCGACCTTTGAGATATCGAAGGGTCCTCCCTGACTCTTATAGCCAAGGACTCCATAGCCCAGATTGAAGGTGCATTTGACCCCCGCTTCATCGAAGATCTTAACCAGCCTTTTATCCTGCACTACCCCGTCATCGTAGCTCAAAGTGAAAGCTTTGGCCTTGAAATCCGGAAACATGAGGATGTCGAATCTTTTGCCCATAAAACTCCTTTTTAAAAAGTCCACTTTTCAGTGGACTGTGTTTCTTAGATCTTTTCCGCGGCGATGGCTTCCTTGTCAGGGAACTTCCAGGCGGAATTGTTGTCCGTTTCGATATTGATCCTGTCGCCTTCAAAAGTCAGTGTATAGACATCCGTCAGGCAGGTCTCGACCCAGCGGCCGTGCAGGACCAGAACATTGTCTTGCTTCCAATAGGCATCGCCAAGATAGAGCTGTGTGAGATCTTCCTTGCTTCCTAAGAGATTGGAGAATCTGGTTCCGCTTGTCGCATATCTGATCTTTTCTTCCCTGCCGTTTTGCGTCTTCAAAGCCATGACTACGCCATAGTTGTCGAAACAAAGTGTGAAGGTATCGATGCCGTCGGCCTTGGATCCGTTCATGAAGTTGCCGCCGAAAGGCGTAAACAGACCGCTCTTGATCTGATAGGTGTTGCCGCAGACCTCTTCAACTAACGGTGAGAACGGCTGGCATTCCGGATTGCCGACATTGAGTCTGGCCAATTTGCGGAGCAGTTTCTCATAGTTTTCGCCATCTTCAGCTAACGGGCCTTCTTCGGTTACCTTGGCCACGAAATCCCAGGTGATATCCAGGGTCGATTGAGCCCAGTGAGCACCGACCGCCGTCTCGGTGATGGCGATCTCCATATCCTGATCAGGCAGAACGATCGTGAACTGGCCCATCGCACCATCGGCCCGATAGGAATGTTCAGGCTTGCACATCCAGATCTGGAAGCCATAGCCCAGGAAATTGTCCGAAGCTTCCGGGTTGTTGATCGACTCGGTCGCCGAATCGTTCTGATTGGTCGTCGCCAGCTTCACATAGTCCTCAGCCAGGATCCTCTCACCATTCCAGACACCGCCATCGGCATAAAGCTTCATTAAGCGGAAGTTATCTTCGGTCGTCGCAAACAGACCACCACCGCCGACTTCCATGCCATCAGGCATGCACATCCAGCGCAGATTGTCGGGATCGATGCCGATCTTGTTGAAAAGACGCGGCGTCAGATATTCGTGTAAGCCCAGACCCGTCTTGGCTCTGACGATGGCTCCTAAAAGTGTGGAACCCGTCGAGTTGTACATGTAGGTCGTGCCGGGCTTGTGATTGACCGGTGTATGTAAGAAGTCTTTGATCCATTCCTTGGACGGGAAAGGCATCGTATCCATGCCACAGCCCATGCATAACACATCGCGGACCGTCAGAAGTTTGAGGTTCTCGCTTGGCTCTTCAGGTGCCTCATCCGGGAAGATGTCAATGATCCTTTCATCGAGTTTCACCAGGCCTTCCGTATAGGCGATACCGACGGCCGTAGCGGCATAGGTCTTGGTGTGGGATTGTAAGCCATGACGCAGGTTGGGTCCGAAAGGTGCCCACCAGCCCTGAGTGATCATCTTGCCATGACGCATGATCATCAGACCGTGCATCTCGGTCTGGCTTCTCTCTAAATTTTCAATATACTCTAAAATAGCTTTGCTGCTGACACCGACTTCTTCGGGTCTGGCAGTGGCAAATGCTTCTTTTTTGTTCATATTGATTCTTATTCTCCTTAACCTTTAACACCACCAACGACCATACCCTTGATGAGCTCTTTCTGGATAAACGGATAAACTATCAGAACCGGGATCAAAGCGATGATAGCGACCGCCATACGGGCCGACTCGGTCGGAAGGGACCGCTGAGCCAGCAGGACGGCTTCGTTGGAAAGGTCGGTCGTCTTTAAGAACTGAATGGAGTCCATCAGCTTCTTCAGATAGACCTGTATCGTATACAGTTTGGGGTTATTGATATAGTAGATACCGGCTGTCCAGTTGTTCCAGTAACCCAGAGCCGAGAACAGACCGATCGTCGTCATGATCGGCTTGGAAAGCGGGACCATGATCTTGGAATAGATAGTCCAGTCGTTGGCGCCATCCAGTCTTGCCGCTTCAATGATCGAATATGGAATATTGGCATTGAAATAGTTTCTCACCAGCATGACGTTCATGCCACCCATCAGAGCACCCGGCAGCAGATAAGCCAGCAGGGAGTCCTTGATGTGGAAGAGCCTGGTCCAAACCATATAGGAAGCGACCATACCGCCATTGAACAGCATCGTGAAGAACAGGATGAAGGCAATGACATTACGCGGCTTGAAGTCCTTCCTTGACAAAGGATAGGCGAACATCGAGGTCATGACCAGAGAAAGGATGGTACCGATGATGGTAATGACGATCGTCAGACCGTAAGCACGGAAGATCGTCGCTCTCTTGGCCCACATGAAAGTGTAGGCATCGATCGACCACTCATCAGGAATGAAACGATAACCGCGGACCAGTGAAGCTTCCGAAGAAAATGAAACGGTCAGCATCAGGATCAAAGGGACGATACAGAAAAGCATCATGAGGATCATGATGACAAGGGCTGTATAGTGGAAACCCTTTTCACCCTTCATCAATTGGATCTTGTTGTTTTGCTTAGCCATGATTTTCTCCTAGAACAGTGAGTTCTCCGGGTTGATCTTGCGGACCATCAGGTTCGACAGCATGACCAGGATAAAACCGATGATGGCCTGGAAGACCGAAGCGGCTGAAGACTGGCCGACATTGTTGTTGATGATCAAAGCACGATAAACGAAGGTATCGATCGTCTGTGTCGTCTCATACAGCATACCGTTTCCTAACGGTACCTGATAGAACAGACCGAAGTCCGAGTTGAAGATACGTCCGATGGACAATAACAGCATCATCGTGATCATCGGCTTCAACAGCGGCAAAGTGATGTAGCGGATCTGTTCGAGCTTGGTCGCACCATCGATCCTCGCCGACTCGTAAAGACCCTTGTCGATACCGCCGATGCTGGCCATGTAGATGACGGAACTCTGTCCGGCACCCTGCCAGATATGGACGATCGTCAGGATCAAAGGCCAGTACTTGGCCGTCGTATACCAGGCGACCGGATTGTCCTTGAAAAAGACGGTATTTAGATAGCCATAGCTTTGTGAAAGGAAAGCATAGACCAGGAATGACAATATGACCGCCGAGACCATGGACGGGAAGCAGATGATCGGCTGGATGACTTTAGCGATCTTACGCTGAGCGATCTCGTTCATGCACAAAGCGATAAATACGGCGATGGCCAGGTCCATGACGATCCACACGGCATTGTAAGCCAAGGTGTTTCTGATCATGACAAAGGCATCTTTCGTCTTAAACAGATATTCGAAATTCTGCAGACCTACCCACGGGCTCTTCAGGATTCCCATCGAATAGTTGATCCTCTTGAAGGCCAATAGAATGCCGAACATCGGCAGGTAGTTGTTGCAGATAAGATAGAGCATTCCCGGCAGCATCATCAGATACAGCGGGAGGTCATTTTTCAGCTGTTCTTTGCGTTTGAGCTTCTTCTGCTGTTTCAGAATGTCGTCAAACTCCGAACCGTTTGGATTTTTTTCGGACATATAACCCTCCTTATCTGTAGAATCATCCATAATTACATATTAAAGAATCCTCAAAAGGCTATCATTTAAAAAAATACACTCTGTTTGTTATTTTCAATCACTTAGGATCTGTTCAAAGAAAGCGATAGCTTCATCCAGATTGACCGCATTGGCGGCGATACCGATGATGACTTCATCGTGGTAATAGCCCGCTTTATGAAGAGGTGAATCGGTTGTCAACACGACTCCGATCAAAGCCTTCTTGCCGTTACTATCTTCATAGTAATGAAGTCTGTCCCGATGTTTACTTAATAGATCGCTGTTTATTAATAGGGACAGGTCCGCATAGGCATCGGCTTGCGCAAAGTAATCGAAATGTTCCTCATCGGCCACATAGACATCGAGATCCGAGATCATAAACAAGGCATTTATTACCTGCAAAGTCTCAGCATCCGCCGAATCATTCTCCAGACGTCCTAAAGACAGCTCCGTATTGACATCAACTCTTTTATGTTCCATATCGTAACCGGCTTGAGACATCAGTCTGTCAAAGACCTCCTCATCGCATTCTACCAGTAAAGAGTCGTTATTCAAAAGCACCGAATACAACAAAACATCACCTCTGCCCAGATTATTGAAAAAGCTGATCGATGCAATAAGTAAAGCCGTCAGGATGGTGAGGATGGGGATCTTGTAGTAATCCCAAATGAAAGTGATCCTGCTGTTTGTATCAGGAAGATCCTTGAATTTCTGCCTGTCTTTTTCAAACTGTTCAAACAATTTCATCACTCAGTTCACCCTCGCCGTTTCGCCAGTCGAACGGACTTACCCCGACCAGTTTATGAAAGACGGTCGAAAAATAAGAGATATTGCCATAGCCCACGTAGGATGCGATCTCCGAGACCGACATCGGCGTTGACAGAAGCAGCCTTTTCGCCTCTTCGACCCTGAGCTGATTGATATATTCCCTGAGGTTCATGTTCATGGAATTTTTGAACAGTTTGGACAGATAGTTTGGTGTCACGAAAGTCACCGCCGCCACATCGTTGCGGTCGATATTGCTGCGGAAATTCTCGTCGATATACTTACGGGCCCTGACGATGACATCTTCCGAATCGATGTTCTCCTGGGCCTTGAGCTGCTGCAGGATAAACAGACGTTTGGTAAATTCGATCATCGCGTTCTTGCAGCTTAAAGCCTTCTCATCCAAGGCTATCATCTCGGGATCCATGAAGATCAGATTGGAACTCATGCCGTTGTCTCTAAAATAGTTGATAAAGATGTTGAGCAGTTCCTTGCGGAAACTGTCGAGTTCCTTGACTGTACAATCACTTTCATCCAGTACCGAACGGATATATTCGTCATAGCCTTCTTCATCCCTTTTCTTTAGATACCAGAAGATCTGATTCTCATTCAGGACGATGCCTTTTTCTTTAGTCTCGATCTCATCCGACTGGAAGAAGATGCGACCGGCATAGAAACGGATCTTACGCATCTGTTCATATAATTCGCAAACCACGTTGGCCGCTTCATAGAAACGGAAGGGTTCGCTGATCAGGGCCACCGGCTGCATCGACATATAGCGCTGCGAAAATTCGATCAGCTTTTCCGTCTTCTGCTTCAGGACCTGATCGTCGATCTCATCCTTGACGAAACAGAAGCTCCAAAGGAAGCGGTCATCGGAATTGACCACCGTATGAGCCGAACCCACATAATCCAAAATGGCCTCATCGTGCAAAAGCGAAGAGGTGAAGACCAGCAGCTCCTTGTTCCAGGTCTTCTTGATGGCATCGGTCATGTCCGCGCAGGTGAAGACGATGCGCCAGATGCTGTCGGCATCAAACTGCACGCCATTCAGTCTTAAACCCGCATTGACGATGTCCCTGTCGGTACCTAAAACTCCATCACAGGCCTGCCTGAAGATCGAAGACATCAAAGAGTCGTATTGGGAACGCTGTTCAATGGAACTGGTCATCCGTTTCTGTCTGACATTGGCGATCATCCGCTGTATGCAGACCCTGACCTCCTCCAGATCGAAAGGCTTGGTCAGATAGCTGGTGACACCGTACTGAATGGCCTTTTGGGCATATTCAAACTTCTCGTAACAGGTCAGAAAGGAAAACTCGACATCCTTATCGTGCTCATAGACGTATTCCAAAACATTGATCCCGTTGGCCAGAGGCATATCGATGTCACACAGGATCAGATCGGGATGTTCCTCATCAAAGATATCCTTGGCCATCTGACCGTTATAAGCCCTTAAGATCTTGGAGATCCCCAGTTTTGAACAGTCAAGCTGACTTTGAATGACATCGATCGTCGATATATCATCATCACATACCAGTAATTTCATCATCTATCTCCGTTTCCGGGATCAAAAGCTCGATACGGGCTCCGCCCTCTTCTTTATTGGAGATCCTCAGCAGATCGTCCCGCTGATAGATCAGATTAAGTGAATAACGCACATTGGTCAAACCCAGATGTTCCTTGGTGAACGGGTCATCGGCTTCGGCACTGATCAGCTTTTCCATCGCTTCCTTGGAGAAACCCGGACCGTTGTCTTCTTCGATCAGCCTGATCCCCTTGAAGCCTTCTTCTTCATAGTATTCGCCGCTTATCGACATATACATCGTATTGACCAGAGTCATCGCATGTTTGAAGGAATTCTCCACCAGCGAAAACAGGATCAGATATGGTATCTGCTCCTCCAGCATCTCCGTCGGACAGTCCCAGGTGAACTCGATGCTGTTGGGGAAACGGATCTTCTGCATCGAAACGTAGCTTTCAATGTTCTTGAGCTCATCACCCAAAGAAGTCCAGTCCTTGGCCTTGTACATCATATAGCGGGTAAAAGAAGCGAAAGCGGCAATATAACGGCGGATATCCTCCGGCTTGCCGGTATAAGTCATATTGTTGATGGTGTTGATCGCATTAAGGAAGGTATGGGGCTTGACCTGGGCTCTTAACATCTTCAGCTGATTCTGCTGCCTCTTGATCTGGGCGTCGTAGGTCTCGATGGTCAGGTTCTGGATCTGATCGCTCATCTGATTGAAAGAGGAATACAGTTCTTCAAATTCGCTGCTGCCCGCATCGGCGGCATTGAGCTTGTATTCGAAGTCACCTTGTGAAAGCCTGTCATCGGCTTTTACCAGTTCGCTGATCGGCCCTTTGACCTTCTTATTGATCATCCTGATCGACAGAAAGACCAGGAAAACGCACAAAGCCGAGTCGGCGATCATAAAGATCGAAACCAGACGCCAGGGTATACTGATGCCATCGCTCTTGCGGATAAAGACCGTTTCCGCATTGGCGAACTGCTGCTTATTGACCGAGATCGCATAGGACTTGTTCATATAGGAAGCACCTTTATCCGCTATGATGTGCTCACTTAAAGAAGGATCGCCCTGACATAAGACATAGCCTTCCGGACTTTTGATCAGACAGGTATCCCCATCGATATTGTCGAAAGACCCGTTCAGACTGTAGATCCGACAATCGCTCATGGCGCCGATGATGTATTTGCCCAGTTTTACCGCTTTATAGTAATAACCCGCATCCAGGACATCTACGACCTCAAAGACCCGATTGCCGATGGAAGAAAAATGATCCAGACAATACTGCTGGGCAAAGAGTTTGATCGCTACATCGATGGGCCTGGGCAAGGCATTGTTACTGTAATAGAGATAAAGATCGCTTTCCGTATCGACGACAAATAGCACGGACATGTCATCCGAAGTCATCATTGTGAGTTCGGCATCATCCTGTATCTCCCCTCTGACATCGATACTCATGGGATCGGAACCGCTTCTGACTTCGCTCTTGCGGTAGATCGTGGCACTCAGATCATAGACACGCTCGTATATGGCGTTCAAACGACGGTCGATCTCGTTGGTCCAGTTGGTCGAGACGCTGTCCACTGAACTTAAAATACTCTGCTGATAGAAGGTGTTGTAGGTCGAAGACATCGCGATGAAAAAAAGCAGCGATGTGACCAGGACCCCGGAAAGCAGGATGATGACTTTTCTGATAAAAGAATTGGAATTTCTCATTTCACTTATCTTCATTATATTACAGAACAAAAAAATAAAACGAAACGGACGGCTTAACCGTCCGTTTCATGATCTGATTTTTTAAGCCTTCACATTAGCCTTTCAGCCATTCGTCAGCCTGAGCCTGGTAGTCGGCAACGATCTTGTCGATACCGGCATCTTTGAGAGCCTGCAGGAATTCAGGATACTTCTCTTCCGGATTGACATCGCCATACAGCAGAACATTGCTGTACTGTTCGACGACGTTGGAAACAGCCGTAACTTCGTTCATGACATTGGTCGTGTTGGGAATGAAACCGTATAGAGGAGGTATGGAAGCCTTTTCGAAGAGGATCTTGCCATATTCGCCGTTTGAACCGGTCTCGTTGCCTGATTCGAACTCGAGGAAGTAATCGAAGCCGTTACCGATCATACCGCAGGAGTACATGCAGTTGTAAGGGATCGAGTTGAAGTCCAGACCATCCGGATATCTGACCTTGGTATGATCTTCATTCCAGACATAGTCCTGACCCTCGGCACCGTAAATGACGGTATCCCAGACGAACTGATCGGTGTAAAGCAGGTTGATGAACTTCGCAGCCTTGTCAGGATTCTTGCAGTAGTGAGCGATACCGATACCTAAAGTATCCGTTGCCAGATCATCGATAGCGATGGTCTGAGCACCGAAGTTGGCACCGTAGGTGTTGGTCGTTGAGAACATGTAAGCGATGGAATCGCAGTCATTGGAGTGACCCATGATAACGCCCTTTGAAGAACCGCCCATGACGACCGCGTCATGCGATAAGGTGTTGGCGGAACCTTCCGGATCGGCATAACCCTTCTGACGGAATTCATAAGCTTTCTGGATAGCCTCTTTGAAAGCATCGGTCTCATAGTAGTTGTATAACGTCGTGTCATTACCGACTGTCGCCGTATAAGTACCTACTTGCGAAGTATGCGTCTTGGACTGGAGAATTCTGTCAAACTGGTTGCAGTAGACCAAGAAGTGCTCATCAGGATAAGCAACCTTCAGTTCAGCCAGGCACTCTTCCAGAGTGTCGAGGTCGTTGACCTTGGTCACATCAACACCGGCCGCATCGACCATATCCTTGTTGTAGATGAACTTCCAGTCAAGAACGGTGCCGAAGTAACGAGGCATCATATAAGTCTGACCGGAAACTCTGCCGTTGCCCATGATCGGCTTGATCATGTCGTAAGCACCCTTGAGTTCGTTGTTCAGATAATCATCCAACGGAAGGATGTAACCCTGATTAGCCCAGTCGGAAACGGAGAATACCTGTACAACATCCGGTGCATCTTCACCGCCGCTGGCCAGTTCCATCGGGATCTTCTGGAAATAGTCACCGATAGCCGTGATAACCAGATGGACCTTGAAATCCTCGTTCAGAGTATTCAGCAGATAGTCATTAAGCGCATCTTCGACCTTCTGAGTTGCTTCTAAAGAAGGAACGATAAACAGCGTTGACATATCCATCGTGATCGTAGGAATCTCTTCACTGCCGCCTTCCTCTTTGCTGCCGCAGCCGGCCACAGAGAAAAGCATAAGGACTGTCAATAAAAGAACGATTAGTTTTTTCATTTAAAAAGCCTCCTTGATAGTTCTTTGTAAATTCATTTAATCATGTCAGGTATAGTGATTGCTTTCAAAAAAAATCACTGGTATTTCAAAATTCCATCCGCCTGGTTTATTTTTTCACAAATCAAAATTGAAACTCGAAAGATGAATGCACATTTTTAATATCATCATTTCAAAGTCCAACCTACAATGAAATTAAAATTCAGGAGGTTTTATAATGTCCACACATTATGTCAAGTTCCGCAGCAACGCCCTTGGCCGCAACGGTGAATTCTACATCCACCTAGCCGAGAAGAACCTGCCCCCGTTTATGATCAAAGACAATCCCTATTACAAACGCAAAGCCAAGACGCTGATCCTGCTGCATGGCTATTCGGGCGATTGCGACGACTGGCTCTACCATACGCCGGCTGCCGAATTTTCCATGAAATACAACCTCAATATCGTCATGCCCTCAGGCGGCGTCAGTTTCTATGTCGACAAGAAAGCCACCGGCCATAAGTATTGCCAGTTCATCGGCGAAGACCTCATCAATTATTTAAGAGACACCTTCAACATCGCCAAAACGAAGAACGACACCTTCATCGGCGGCAACTCCATGGGCGGCTTCGGCGCCTTGCATACCGCCTTGACCTATCCCGAGACTTTCGGCGGCGTCATGGCCTTATCTTCGGCGCTGATCATCTACGATCTGCACAAGATGAAAAAAGATATGCCCGATCCCGTCATGGCCAACTATGAATACTATGTCGATACCTTCGGTGATCTAAGGAAAGCGAGAAATTCCGCCCATGATCCGGAATGGCTGTTCAAGAAAAACGTTGAAAATAAAGTGGCCAATCCCAGGATCTACATGGCCTGCGGCAGCGAAGACTTCTTACTTGAACCCAATCACAAATTCCGCGACTTCCTCAAGAAACAGGATGCCGACTTCTGCTACAGCGAAGGACCCGGTGTCCACGACTGGAGTTTCTGGATCCCGCACGCCTACGAAGGCATTGAATATCTGCTGAATAAAAAGAAATAAGAAAGAGGTGATCACATGACCAATTTTGAAAACGCAAAGATCCAAGTCAAACAGGGCTGGCTGCAAGGCTACATCGAAGAAAACGTCAAGATCTTCAAAGGCATCCCCTATGCCGCTGCGCCAGTCGGTGCCCTGCGCTTTAAACAGCCGCAGGATCCCGAAAGATGGAGAGGCGTGCGCAAAGCCACCCAATACTCGGCAGCCGCCATCCAGCACGTGATGGCTCAGGAAGACATGCCTGCCAACGTCCATGGCGTTCCACAGTTTATGGCACCTTCCCAATATGAAGAAGACTGCCTGTACCTCAACGTCTGGACGCCAGCCAAGAGTGCGGAAGACAAACTTCCGGTCTTCATCTGGATCCATGGCGGCGGTATGGTCGCCGGCAGCGGCTGCGAAGTAGTCTGCGACGGTATCGGCTTCGCCAAAAGGAAAGATGTCGTCGTCGTGACCATCAACTACCGTCTGGGCTTCTTCGGCTTCTTCGCTCATCCGGAACTCACGGCTGAGACCGGCGGAACTTCCGGCAACTACGCTCTCTACGATATGCGCAAAGCCTGCCTCTGGGTCAAAGAAAACATCGCCGCCTTTGGTGGCGATCCCGATCGCATCACGGTCGCCGGCCAGTCGGGCGGTGCCGCCGGAACGGGTGCTTTACATGCCTCACCGTTGATGAAAGGCATTATCCAGCGTGTCTCCATCGAATCAGGACCGATCTACTGGGGCTTCATGCAGCCCGGTCCCCGCAAGAACATGGAAGACCTCGGTGTCGAATATATGAACTACATCGGCTGCAAGTCCATTGAAGAATTAAGGACCAAGGATGCCTGGGAACTCTTCGACAAATACGAGGAATTCCAGAGATCCAAGGGTGTCGGACCGATGGGCTTTGGCTTCACCTTCTGTGTCGATGGCGAATTCCTTCCTAAACCTTACTCCGAGATCATGGACAATGGCGAATTCAACGACTTCGATGTCCTGATGGGCTCCTGTGCCCAGGAATTCCCGGCCGTCAAAGCGGATGAATACTCGGTTGAAAAATTCCATGCCTACCTGGAAGAAGCCTTCAGCGACAACGTCGAAAACATGAAGAGATGGTATCCGGCAAATAACGGCATCGAAGCCGCCAAGCAGGTCTCGACCATCGCTTCCGATATCATGTTGCTGGGTTCAGCCAAACTGGGTGAACTGGTCGCCAAAAAAGGCGTCAATCAAGCCTATATCTGGCTCATGTCCAAGGAAAACGAGACGCAAAGAGGCCACAATGACGGTTCACCGCACTGTGCTGAAATGCCATATGTCTTTGGCAGAGTAGACCATGGCGAAAGAAATCCGTTCTTCCCCTATCACTGGGTAGGAGCCGACTACGACTTCATGGAACTCATTCAGGGTTACTGGTACAGCTTTGCCGCAACAGGCGATCCCAATGGTGAGCAAAGGCCTGAATGGAAGAAATACGCCGACAAGTTCGACATCATCAATCTGAACAACGCTTCAGCTATGATGCCTAAAGAGCAGCAGGAAAAGTATCATTACTTCTACGAAAAACTGCTGAGCAACAACTACCACGTTTCACTCTTCGGACCGGCCCGTTTCACGCCAAAAGAAAATGGATAATAAAGCCTTCCTTGAAATACATATCGATATCGCCGAAAGTGGTCTAAAGATGGAGACCCCGATCGGCGAAGTATCGATGATCCCTTTTGCCGGAACGGTGGATTGTGAACTGTTTAAAGGCATCGTGGAACCCTGGGGTGTCGACACGCAGATCGTCGATACCTCCAATATCCGTCATCTTTCCGCCCGCTATGTGCTGACCGGCAAAGATAAGGAAGGAAACGATTGCCACATCTACATCGAAAATAACGGCTGGATGGAAAACAAACCATCAATGCAGTTTAAAACGGTGCCGACTTTCATGACTGACTCGCCGCTATTAGCCGCTTTCCTGCATCGAAACTGCTTCTATGGCACCGGGACGGTGGAAAAAGACGGATTGTGGATCAGGTTCTACGAACTGGTTTAAAAGAAAAGACAAAAAAACAAAAGAAAAGGCAAGCGGATCAGTCGATCCGCTTGCTTTTGATTAGAACTCTTCGATCCTTGTGGATCTGTATCTCGCCATTCTCATTTCGATAGAATTTCTTCACGAAACTGTAGGCGAAACGATTGGTGAAAGGCCTGATCTCATGGGCGTGTTTGGAGATCGCCAGCAGGCAGGTGTAGCAGTTGCCGTCTTGCGAATCATAGTAATGGGCAAAGTAGGTGCTTTCAGGGAACATTTCATCATGTAAGATGTCCACCCGATCGCCCTTGATCCCCACATAGGGATCGGCCCAGTTTTCTTTATCCTCAAAATCAAGTTGAAAATCCGTATTCAGCTGATTGACCTGCGCCACATACTTGAGCCTATCGATGCCCCGTGGGTTATGACAAGGCAGTTCCGGCAGAGGTGAAGCGATACCGCCGACATAGAATAACGGCACCAGCACATCCTGATTGTAATCCGGGGTCTTGGTAAAGAAGCAGTTGTTGCCCGGCGTATCGATCGCATCCATCGGCAGCAGAGCCGCAAAACGCTGCGGCAGCTGTTCATAGAGATCCCAGCTCTTGATGCCACCCATCGAGAAGCCCGTCGCATAGATCCGCGATTCATCGATGGCATATTCCTCACACAGATGATCGATAAGCGAACCGACCTCTTTGGCTGAAACGTTCATATGCATCTCGACAGCCACCGTGATGAAACCTTCTTCCTGACCGATCTGTGGCCATTCGGCCAGCGAAGCCGTCGCCAGGGCACAATCCCCGCCGCCATGGAATACCAGCATCAAAGGATGCTTCTCATTGACCACATCGAGATCCTTGTCGTAGAAAGTGACATAGCCGACTTTATGTTCCTTGGTCCGCATGAAACGCAATCCTCTAACAAAAGTCGCATTGTCTTCCGAGATCGGCACCATCACCTCTTCCGGTTTGCAGATGATGCCTTCGGTCTCGTAGTTGTAGGCCTTCATGATCCGGCCCACCCAGCGACGATACTGACCGGTATATTCCTGGAAATCCCGATGCAGGTCGAGATCATCTCTGATAAGGACATCACCGCACAGCGCTTTTAATAAGGCGTTTTGTTCCTCGCTGTTTCCAATGGAGACCACATGGATATCATTGGTCTCGGGTTTAGGCATGATCGTTAGATCCTTCAAAGTCACACAGACCATGGTCTGATCGGCCATACCCAGATCGCCCATCAATGACTTTCCATTGACCTTTCTTAGATAATACTTCGCAAGATAATCGGCACCGCTGCCAAAGCCATAGGCATACATCCTGACGCAGGAACCCAGGATGTTATAAGAAACTTCATCGGGCCTGCTATCATCCTTCATGATCGCCAGGCCATCCCGGAAATTCATCTGGGCGATGCCTAAATGTTTACATACCGTTTCATAGGCACCGGCTTCTTCTTCATTCCAGTCCTCCCCTAGCGGATTGACCAGGATGATGCCCATCCCGTTTTCTTCCGCAACCTTCCTTAAGCCGCTTTCTTCCGCCAGTCTGCCCAGACCCACGAAATCCGTCTTCTTATCCGGGAAGCACAGCAGAGTCGGTCCCGTAAAACCGTAGTTGATCAGGTTGGACTTCACTTCATTGGCCGGCTGCAGGAAAAGAATGGTCCTTCCCTCGTCATTGAACTCATAATAGATATCACCGTTTGCCAGGGTGATCATTTTTCTGATCCGCTCAAAAGCCATAAAGCCCTCCTAGTAATTCTCAATGATGTTGTAGGTCTCTTTGTTGAAATCGACCTCAAGTTTTATGCTGCCTTTGGCATTGTTCCAGCTGATCTCCAGCAGTGATTCATTGCATTCGACGCTGATATCGGCATCCTCACTGAAGACCGGACAGGTATTGCGCAGCCTCAGCAGTTCCAGCTGCTTAGCAACCACGTCTTTCTTTAACAGTTCTTCCGCTTGCGATAAAGACAGGTTGGATCTGTTGATCTCCTTGTGACCGCCTACTCCGGCTCTGGCCATGGCTTCATAGTCATTCTTACCGGCGAAGAGATCCAGATACCAGATCTGCGGTTTGCCCGGCATGAACAATTGAATCGCTCTTGCCATCAGCATCCGCTGATCGCTTTCACCTAAAGCGGAATAGTAGGTCGCATTCACCTGATAGTAGACGTTCTTGGCTCCATGCAGATCCTTGACGTAACCGCCTCTGGCTACGACCGCATCGATGAGATTCTGGATATCCTCTTCCGGCAACAGACCTTTTAGATCCAAAAGCGGAATGCCGTCATGACAGCCTAACATGTTGACCGTTTTGATATTTTCATTTATGATCTCATCCGCCCACTTCTTCAGATAGGTGCCGTTTCTTCTTAAGAAGGCATCGATCATCAGACCCGGCAGGAAGAAGTCGTAGACCATGTAACCTTTATCGGCCAGCAGCTTATAAGTCTTCTCGCCATAGGAAGCGTGGATCTCCGGCAGCAGCGTCAAGCCATATTGGGAAGCGATCTCTTCGATCTTGCCCAGAAGATCCCAGGTACCAGGATCATTGAGGAAGTTACGTTCACCGACTTCCTTTGGTGCATAGGCGAAAGCGTCCAGTCTAACGATCGCCACACCATAGTCGGAAAGTTTCTTCAAAGTATCCCGATAGTAGTCCCAGACTAAAGGTGACTTGATATTGAGGTCCATCTGACCCAGATAGGAACGATGAGCGTTCAGATAATCTTTGACCACCGTATCGTATTTTGCCCACCTGCCCAGATCGATCTCAGCCAGGCTCTTCTTCTCTTCAAGGACCTTATTGACGATCTTAGAAATCGCAACGGCCGTCTCATATTGCAAGCCTTGCTCTTTGACTAAAGCCAAAGGATCGATCGGATTATAGATGACTTCCTGATAGAAGGTGTTCCAGTAAGGAACGTCTCGGCCGTCAGGGAAACGTACCATCAGGATCGGCAAACCGGCCTTGCGGAAAAACATATCCTTGATATATTTCTCATCAGGCTGGATATAGCCGCCCTCGCTCATTTCGCCACAACCTTCCCAGAACTTGTTCCAGTCGATGAAGAAATCGCGATACTTGGACTCATCGCCGTTTTTGATGATGTCCTGGAACTGCTTGGACAAAACGGAGATGTGGTTGAGGATGAAGTCCATCATCAGGTCGATATTGAGATCGTGCAGATCTTCGATATCTTTTGGATCGGCCAGGGTCTCGGAGATCTCGTAATCGATCAAAGAAAAACCGCGGTCAAGATCGGTATTGAAAACACTGGGCAGGATATAGAAGGAACGGAAAGTGTCCTTGAATTCCTTTCTTTTGAGTAAAGAGACGATATCCTCCAGGCGTCCGCCGACACTGTCGGGATACGCATTAAGTAAGGTGCCCAGACTCATTTTTTTCCGGCTCATTTTTCCTCCTTTAAAAAGCTTTGGGGTCCAGCAGTTCACCAGCCTTGGAGATGATGATCTTGGCACTGGAAGCTCTGTCATCAAGTTCTTCCTGTTCGATCTCCAATACCATGGTCGTGAAAGCCGAATCGGTCTTGCCATCTCTGGCTCTTAAACGGCGATGTTCCCTGGTCTCTTCCGGTGTTGAATTTAACAGAACCGGAATATCGATACCCTCAAGGGCCTTGTTGCCGCCATGGGTCCATTCCACCAGTAAAACGTTTATCTCACTGAAATCAACTTCATCGTACCAGCGTTCATCTTCGCTTCGACCCATCCGCTTGAGATAGATCTTATCTTTGCCTTCCTTGAAAGCCTTCAGGATGGCATTTATTTCTTCGTAATTCTGTTCCTTGTCCGTACCAAGGTATTCCTTCAAAGCTTTACGGCCATAAAGCTGATAGGCCTTGAGCCAGGGATACTCATCGGTCTTCTTAGGATCAGGATCGCTTTCCTCAGCCCAAAGCTGATCGAGCTTTTCCTGGACTTCTTTGCCATATAAACCCTCTGCAAGCAGGCCTCTTAAACCGGCAGCCCTGAAGATGGAGAATCTTTCCGCATCGTTATAAAGCGGGATACGACGGGGATAGTTGTCACCGGAAAGCACATAGGCTCCGATGCCGCTTTCCTGCAGGTAGTAGGTCAATAAGGAAGCGATCTCGCTTTTGCCTACCCCGGAACCGCCAAAGACGGCCACAGCGACCTTTTCCTGGTCACATTTCAAGATCTCTTCCACCAGTAAAGGGAAGATCTTTGAGGCCTTCAGTTCATGGTTCTCATCGATCTTGATCTTGTCCCCCGGCATATCGCCATGAGGCATATCCTCCCTTAAAGCGGGAGCCTTCCAGTTTTCAAGATCGATCTTATTCAGTTTCTCTTTTAACATAGTTCTTCTCCTAAGACGTATTTGCGGATATAACCGGCCAGTTCACCACCCATCCTCAGATGCGTCTTGGCGGAAGGATGTCCGGCGGCGCCATAGCCTTCGGTCATGACATTGATCGGAATATAAGCGAAGCAGCACAGCTTCTCATCGCCCGTCTCTTCCTTAATCTCTTTGACGACATCTTTGATGATGTGATAGACGTAGTGTTCCATCGGGCCCATCGTACAACAGATAAAAGTATCCGGACCGTTGGCCTTTCTGACCATCTTCACGAATTCCTTATAACGTTTGTGGAACCATTTCAGCATCGGATCGACATCCTTGAAATCGCGGTAGAAACGGATCGGTGTCGTATCATTGGTGCCGAGGTTGATCACGACGATATCGTTGTGATTGCTTTCAAAATCCCATTCGACGTTCTCTTTGCCGTATTTGAGGGCATAGAGCTCATCCCGTTTGGTATAGATATCTTCCATTGCATGCATCGGGAACAGCGGATGTTCCGGCTTGGTGGCGGCGATACCCGATTCACAGATCATCGAAAGATCATAGCCCAGCTCTCTGGCCGCCAAAGCTCCATAGGTCATCCAGCCGTTTTCTTCACTGGTCTTGAATTCAAAAGCGTTGTTGGGGGCTTCGTTGCCGAAACCGCAGGTGATGGAATCGCCGATGATCTCCATGTGTTTCTTTGCTTCCGTCGCCTTATAAAACTGTCCATCCGTTTCCAGTTCAACAATAGCCAGCTTGCCTCTGGCATTCTCGGAAACCTTCACGATCCTGAGTTCCAGCTCTTCTTCTTTTTCGCTCTCCCACAGGGTCAGAGTCTCATTATTCTCTTTGCATTCATGGCGATAGAAAAGTTCATCCCCCTTCGCGCAACCGATGCAGGGCCAGTCGGCCGGTGGCGTCGGCATGCCGGGCATACCCGGGATCTGATCACTGTCCGCCAGGATCTTCACTTTCAGATAAGTTCCCTTGACGCCGATGCTGAGACCGCTTAAGCTCCAGTTGCAAAAAAGAGCTTCCTTTTCCTCATCATAGACCGTTCTGCCATGCAGTGCCAGCAGGGGTAATAATTCTTTGATCTTCATCACTGTTCTCCTTTTACGATATATCGATACATATCACCGGATGGGACATAGGTCACCTCCGTCTTATTTTCCAGCAGTTCACTGAGCCATTCTTCCATGTATTTCATGCCCAGCTCTTCCCAGTTGAAATGGCCCAGATTGATGACGGCCTTGTTTTTGCCAAGTTCCATCGCATCACGCACATAGGTCAGTACTGTCCAGTCGATCACTTCACCCGGTATCAGGACATCGGCCTTCTTCTCCAGGACTTCGATCACCTTGACCGAATACTCGCCCTTTGTACCATCAGGCTTCTTGTATTGCTGGGGATAGAGGTGGCCGACAAAAGCGATCTTTGAAACAACTGCATCCGGATCACCGACGATGCGACAGCCGTTGAGGCCGATCTTATCGATGATGTACTCGCTAAGTTCCTTTACCGTTGTCGGATCGATCTGCACCAGATAGTGGCCATAGAGCACGCTGGGATCTGCTACCGACTTATCCAGCCAGCCCAGATATTTAAGGACACCCGTAAAGATCGCATCCGGACGATGGATATGCATATGATCGTGATCACGCCAGACCACGATCTTATGTTCATCCAGCAGCCTTCTTTTCTCGTCATAGACGCTGTTTGCAAAATCTTCTTTCCAGCCATCCTCATCATCCGAAGTATGGTTGGTCGGTTCATGAACGACGATCAGATTGGCCCCCAGTTCTATCGTTTTGCGAATAACTGAAATATTGGGAGCCAAAGCCGTGACTACCCCGCTGCATTCCTGTTCGGGATCGCCGCACTTGTAGTCGTCGCAGCCTTTATAACCCTCCAGATATGGATGATAGGCCAGGATCTTTTCTACTACTTCTTTAATTTTCATTTTATTAAACCTCGAATGTAAAACCGAAGACCGGATTTCCTTCCGAATTATACAAAGGATCTACACAGTAATTGCTTTCACAGAACTCTATTTTTATTTTAGCTTTGGAAAGATCGCATTTGAGGATCAATCGATCTTTATTCAGCTCAGTTTCATAGTCCAATGTTTCCCCATCATGACTAAGTGAAAGATATTTCTTCAGATCGCCCTTTATTTCAAGGCCCTCAGCGGCATTCTCGAATATAACGATGATCCTGTCTTCGTCGCGATAAGCTTTTATGGCCTTAGGACAATCCGCAACCAGGTTTTCATCGCCATAGCTGTGTTTCATGACGATACGACCCAGTCTTTCACCTACCATCTTCTTATGGCGGGGATGGATATTGTATTCTTCTCCCGCATCCAGGATGCAGACGTCATAGACCTCAGCAAGACCTGAAGCCGCCTTGGCCTGCTGCTGTCTAATCAAAGGATACTTCTTGGCCGCCGTTGCCCCGACGCCCCTGAAAGGAGCCAGTTCGATCTGATAAAACGGCATTTCTTCTTTCCAGAGTTTACGCCAGCTTTTGATCAGCGCCATCATCGTCGCATCGTAGAACTCCGCCCAGTCTCTGGCGTCATCATCTTCCCCCTGATACCACAAAAAACCTTTGATGGCATAGGGTGCGACCTTGCACAACATGTTTTCATATAAGCCGGAAGGTCTGACGACCGATCTTGGTCCGGGATTGAATGGCGCATAATCGACCTTGGGCAGTTTGGAAGGATCGAAGTTCTTAAAGAATTCGCTCATATCCTCACCCATCATGAAACGCTCCGTAAACGCCAGCTGTTCAGCGCTCGGTTTGGGAGCCTTGACTTCGCTGGCCGCAAAATAGGAAGGCCAGTCAAGCTCTTTTAAAGCCTTTTCGTGCCAGTCCAGAATCGGCTTGACCCGCGGTTCGTTCGCCAGTTCTTCCTTGGAAGTCCAGGCTGCCGCCGGCGATCCGCCCCAGTTGCAGCTGATGATACCTACCGGCACCTTAAGCTTTTCCCTGAGCATCATGCCCATATAAGTAGGAACCGCCGCAAAATAGGAGCGGTCTTCTTCATTTATCCACTGTCTCCAGAAACCCGCCTGCGGGCAATCGTCCAGTTCCAGGAAACCCAGATAGGCGCTTTGCGGATAAGTGAAACAGCGAAGAAGTTCGTCACTTGCCAGCTTCTTGGTTTCCGGGAAGTCGATGTCGTACTTCATGAGGAATTCCATATTGGACTGACCACCGGCCAGCCAAACCTCACCGATCGCCACATCTTCAAAACGGATCTTCTCACCTGTGCGTCCGGAAACGATCTCCAGACTTGTCTTATCTAAAGCTTCTTTGGCTTCAAAAGTCACGGACCACAGACCATCTTCAGCCTTAGCGATTTCCGTTTTTCCAGCAAGGGTGACACTGACTTCATCACCTTCAACGCTGTTGCCCCAGATCCTGATCGGCTTTAGGCGCTGCAAGACCATATGTTCGCCGAAGATCAGCGCGGGTCTTAGCTTCATTAGAGTATCCTTCCTTCGACGTCCTTAAAGAAACGGTCGCAGTCCCGGGCTGCCAGTTCCGGCATCTCATCGGCACCGCCGTGACCCAGGTGCTGATACATCAGGTATTGGGCACCGGGTATTGCCTTGGCACATTCCAAAGCCGCTTCCGGAGTCGCTAAAGGATCAAGTCCTCCTTCCCAGATCATGACCGGGAAGTTTATTTCGTGTAATCTTTCCAGCAGTTCTTCCTGCGATTTGGCGTTGCAGCCGGTCATATCTCCCAGCATCGGCAAAGCGAATTCTTCTTTCTTGCGGTGCATCAGGATATCGAGGTGTTCCTCGAAGTTGGCCTGTCTTCTCGCCAGACGCTCAGGATTTTCTGTCGGCCAGGTCTCGATCCAGGCCGTCTTGCGTAGCTGTTCCTCGTTGCCGACAAAGAATTCCGCCTGATCTCTCATCTTGGCCAAAGGAGCCGGCAGATCGCGTCTTTCATGGTATTGCGTGATGCCATCGACACAGACGTAGGCTCTTAACAGTTCCGGTCTGTGGAAGGCGATATACCAGGCCGCCCAGTTGCCGTGGGAAATGCCCGTATAGTAGAAAGACGGGATGTTCATGACTTCCGCGAAATTGATCAGGTCTTCGCCCCAGATCTGCGCATAATCGCGTAAGGTATCGTCGAAGATATGTTCCGATTCACCATATCCGCGCATATAGACTAAAAAGCAGTGATAATCATAAGGCGGCTGACCAAGCATAGCCATGTGGCTGTCTTTAAAGAAAAAGTTCTGGGTCGACAAAAGATATTTGTCACCGCTGCCATATTCCCGATAGGCCAGTTTTACACCTTTTACATCTACAGTCTTGATCTCGTGCATTGTTAAAAACCTTCTTTCGGATTCAGGATAACAGTTATCCTAAAATCAAAAAATCAAAATAAACGCTTTGATTTTCGATTTTCTCTTCTGTTATTCCTTATTTGAAAAACGAAGATATTTTTTCAAAAGGAATACGCTTAAGGATTTGAAATAATATAGTCGAAATACTGCGCTCCACACTTACAGCGGTAAAGAAAAGGAGGAAAGCCGTGGCTCGCGGGTCAGCATAGTGGAGACATGCTGAGAAAGTCTTTGATCCTTAGTGTCGGTCAAAGATGAGGCGGAGCGGCGAAGGCCAAACCGTCAGAGCAATCATTCAATGTCCAGTATTACTTTAAAAAACATCAAGAAGATCTATCCGATCACTGATGAAGAGATCAGATCGAATCGGAAAGCCGCCAAGAGAAAGAAAGCTGAAGAAGCACCACCCGAGGAAGGTTTCAGACCAAATCTGCAGATCACCGATGAAGGTGTCGTTGCCGTTCAGGAATTCTCTTTGGACATCAAAGACAAGGAATTCATCGTTTTAGTCGGTCCTTCCGGCTGTGGCAAGTCCACGACCTTAAGAATGATTGCGGGTCTGGAAGAGATCACCAGCGGTGAACTTTATATCGGTGATGTCTTATCAAACGTTATCGCTCCGCGTGATCGGAATATCGCGATGGTCTTCCAGAACTATTCGCTGTATCCCCACATGACGGTCTATGAAAACATGGCCTTCTCACTCAAACTGGCCAAGATGCCTAAAGAAGAGATCGACAAGAAGGTCAAGGAAGCCGCCAAGACTTTAGAGATCACCGAGATCCTCGATCGTCTGCCCAAAGCCCTTTCCGGTGGTCAGAGACAGCGTGTCGCCATCGGCCGTGCCATCGTCAGACAGCCGCAGGTCATCCTGATGGACGAACCGTTATCCAACCTGGATGCCAAACTGCGTGGCCAGATGCGTTCGGAGATCATCCGTCTGCGTCAGAAGATCGATACGACCTTCGTCTACGTCACCCACGACCAGGTCGAAGCCATGACTTTAGGCGACAGGATCGTCGTCATGCGTGACGGCTTCATCCAGCAGGTCGGTACGCCGCAGGAAGTCTTCAACCATCCGGAGAATGTCTTCGTTGCCGGCTTCATCGGCACTCCGCAGATCAACTTCTTCCACAATGTCCCGCTCACCAAGAGAGATGGCGATTACTACATCACCATCCAGGGCAGACACATCAAACTTGATGAGAAACATCAGAAAGTATTGAAAGAAAACGATCAGCCGGAGATCAACACCATCGTCGGTGTCAGACCCGTCCACATCGAAAAGAGTGACGACGGCTTCGTCGGCATGATCGAAGTATCCGAAATGATGGGCTCCGAAGTACACTTACACATCAATCTCAACGGCGATGACATCGTAGCCGTCATTCCGACTGCCAACCTCGACCTGGATACGGTCGCCTTAGGCAAGGAATTCACCTTCAATTTCAATCCTAGTCTCCTGCATATCTTTGATGCCGAGAGTGAAAAGAACCTGATCTAAGATGATATGAAAGCCCATACCCAGACAGGTATGGGCCTTTATTATCGGAGGCAATATGTATCAGAACAATTACAGTGAACTTAAAAAAGTCGTCGAAGAAGATGCGGTCATCATCAATGTATCTGAGCACCGCAAACCCGACGGCACGATGGATATCGAAAAAAACCTGAACACCTGGAACAAGGCGGTGGAACGTTTCGAGATCATCCCCTTGTGGCCGATAGGCAAAACGCCAAACTTCGACGATCGAGCTCCTTTACAGATCGAACCGAATCTGATCTTCGTTCCGGCCCAAAACAGAAACGATAAGACCGGTACCATCATCGTCGCCTGCGGCGGAGGCTTCTCCACCAGAACGGGTTGCGAAGGTTTCAACGTCGCCAAATACTTTGCGGATGCCGGCTTCAACACCGCCATCCTGACTTATCGCTTACAGCCCTATGGCCGCAAGGATGCCCTGGATGACATGCAAAGAGCCATCAGGACCATCAGGTACAGAAAAGATGAACTCAACGTATCCGACAAGGTCATCTGCATGGGCTTCTCCGCCGGAGGCATGCTGTCGGGGAATGCTGCGACGCACTTCGATCAGGGTGATGAAAATAGTGAAGATCCGATCGAAAGGATGTCCTGCCGACCCGATGGAGCGGTGCTTGGCTATGGCGCTTTCGCCTTTGCCGGACTGCCCGGAGGCTTCTTCGTCGATCCCTTCTCAGATACGATCAGAAACCCCTTCTTTGCCAACAAAGAAGAACTGATCTACTATTCCCCGGAAGTAAATATTTCCAGGCAGACTCCGCCTTTCTTCATCTGGCAGACCAACAGCGACGACCCGCGCAACTCCTTCACTTTAGGACAGGCGCTTACCGCCATGGGCATCCCCTTCGAGATGCACCTGTTCCCGGAAGGTGTCCACGGTCTGGCTCTGGCCGACGGTCACAACGACCTGGCCATGGATCTGCCACACGTCCACAAGTGGGCATCATTATGTGTTGAATGGCTCGAAAAGATTCTTTAGAGCTTTCCCTTTCTTATTAAAACGCGTTCTCAACTGAACGCGTTTTAATTTGGATCATGGGCTATATTGTTCATCCGCACTTCCAGATAGATCTTCTCCATACAGGTATCGAAGTCATCTTCATGATAGTCGGTCGTCGCCAGATAATCTTTTATCGCTTCACCGATATCGTATTTGGCATAGATATATTCGCCATCATAGTCCTTATCGAAGATGAACTGTGGCCGATAATCGGGCATGCGGTAGTAAACGACATGGACCGGGAAGCGGTGTGCGAAGAACAGTTCTCCCTTTTCCATTTGCACATATTGTCTTAAATATTCCGTCATCTCCTCATCGATCACAAAGAAGTCGTCATACCTTAATTCCACCTGACTCTTATCTTCAGATAGAACGATATCCGTCTTTATGACCAAGCAGGTATTGAAGTACTCCTTGTATTTGACGGAAAGATAGATATCGACCTTATCATTTCCAAAATCGACATCCAGTCCCACCTTGTCTATCGTCATCTCTTCAGGCAGACTTAGGATCTTTCCCATCGATTCTTCATTGACGATCTCATAGAGATAATAGGCCGGTACCTTGTATTCGAAGATGTGATTTACTTTGTCGTAGTAGATATGGTCTTCAAACTTATTGTCGTCCTTTTCCTTGATCAGACTGTGATAGTCATAGACGAACTTATCGCTGTACTTATCGATATTGTTTACCCGCTTATAGGCATAGAAAATAAAACCGCCGGCTGCCAGGAAGATCACTAGCAGCAGTATCAGCAGGAATTTTCCGAAACTGAATCTCTTTTTCTTTTTCATATTAGTACCATTACGGCGCCTTTCTTTCGCCGTCACAAATAAGTGATGAATAAATTTGTTGTGTGCTTCTTTCTTTGATATCTTTAAGTTGAAGATATGTCCTGATTAGAGCACGTTGAGGTGAGCGGGTATTTTATCCCGTATATTTATCAGTTGCCGTCATCCTTGCAAGCACAAACTAGTGAGATTTGAAGCTCGAACACTTATCATTGACAATCAGTTATTTTTGATTCGCCGGATGGCATTCAGGATCATCTTCTAGAAAGGAGAATACCTGTATGTCATTTAAGATCGTCCGTTTCAACTGCTGCGGAATGGATGTGCATAAAGACATCATCGTTGCCACCGTTGGCATTACCGATCATACGAGTCTGATTACTGATTATCATCAGGAATCATTCACGAGTCTTAATTCCGATTTATACAGACTCTGTGACTGGCTTGACAGCTTTGAATGTAAGGAAGTCTGTATGGAATCAACCGGCAAGTACTGGATCCCGATATTCAATGTTCTGGAAGACCATGGAATCAAAGTCTGTCTGGCTCATCCCAAATACACAAAGGCAATCAAGGGAAAGAAGACCGACAAGAAGGATTCCAAGTGGATCTGTGATCTCTATAAGCACGATATGGTCAAAGGTTCATTTATTCCGCCTAAGGCCATCAGAGCTTTAAGAGAGATTGCCAGATACTATCGCAAGCTTGTAGGAATGGATTCATCCGAATCCAACCGTTACCAGAACTGCATGAGTGTATCTAACTTAGGTATAGGATCCGTATTCAAAGATGTGAATGGCAAGTCTGCCTCCAGAATCATGGATGCGATCATGGAAGCGGAAGACGAAAGCTGTTTAAGCGATGAAGACATCCTGAAGCTGGTTCATTCCAACTGCAAAAAGAAAGACAAGGTTCTCGATGCGATCAGGGGAGCTCATATTGAATCTGACACCAAGTTCAAGATCAAAGTGATCTCAATGCATAAAAAAGAACTGGCCAACCATATCGAAGCGTGTCTGACTGAGATGTTCAAACGTGCACAGCCTTATTTCGACCAGTTCATCCACATCACGGAGATCACTGGAATCTCGTTGATCTCCGCTATACTCATTATATCGGAAATCGGTGTGGATATGTCGGTCTGGGAGAACGCCAGGCAGCTGTGCTGCTGGGCAGGTCTTACCCCGGCCAATAACGAATCTGCAGGAAAGAAGAAAT
This sequence comes from Erysipelotrichaceae bacterium, assembly GCA_017432895.1. Classification (GTDB taxonomy): domain Bacteria; phylum Bacillota_I; class Bacilli_A; order Erysipelotrichales; family Erysipelotrichaceae; genus Colivicinus. Next base: position 53,971 of record JAFRIG010000017.1, read on the forward strand.
CCGTACGCATCAGTAAGGCAGGACAATATCTCAAGCCTTTACTTGTACAATGTGCCCTGGCTGCGATCAAGAATCCGAAGGGATATTTTGGAATCAAATATCGAAGGATCAAAAAACGCAGAGGACACAAGAAGGCCATTATTGCCGTTGCCAGAATGATGTTGATCTGTATCTATCACATGATACTGACCGGAGAATCATTCAAACCATCCGACTATGATGAACTGATGAATCCTAATCCTAAGCATTTCAAAGAACTGAGCGTATCTGACGCCATTGATTTCTTAAAAGAAAAAGGCGTAGACATCGAAACAATCAAAGCAGCCTATTCAAATACAGACCCACCGCCCAAACAAACGATAAGTGTACAAACTGCCTAAGCAACTGTTTCAAACAAATTGATAAACGATATAATCAACAAGGTTAAAACCTGCCGATCTGTAAAAAGATATTTTAGTATTGCCTCTGATACGTGTTTTACACAGAATCAGAATACCCGTTCAAATAAATTTATTCATATTTTTTCCATAGTAAAAGCCGGCCTAAAAGACCGGCTTTGTGATAAAAGATAAAACTAACGCTGCGACTTGTCGTAAGGCTGACCGGAAGCTTTCGGCGAATGGTCATGTTTGGACGTGACGGCCAAAGCGATCAGCGTGACGATGAACGGCAGGCTCTTATAGAAGGCCGCCGGCAGACCCAGATTGTTCAAGAGCGGAATACCCGAATAGGCATTGGCGATGGTCTTACAGAAAGCAAAGAATGCCGCCGCACCTAATAATGGGATCGAACGCCACTGACCGAAGATCAGAACCGACATGGCCAGATAGCCGTAACCGCCGACGGTTTGCGAATAGTGGGTCGCGACCGGAATGATGTACATCAGACCGCCCATTCCGCCGATGAAACCGGCGATGATCAAAGCGGCATAACGGTAACGCTGAACATTGACACCCAGCGATTCGGCAGCCTGCGGATTCTCGCCACAGGCACACATCCTTAAACCGAATCTGGTCTTGCTTAAGACGATGGCCGAGATCACAAAGATCGCGATACCGATGAAGTTGGTGATGTAGGTCCTGGTGAAAAACATCTGACCAAGGACCGGAATATCGCCTAAAACCGGGATCTTTTCGATCAGGAAATCGTTTCTGATCGAAAGGTGTTCCGAACCGTTCTGCAGCACTCTGGCAAAGAAGACACAGAAGGCCGGAGCGAAAGTATTCATCGCCATACCGACGATCGTCTGATCGGCATTGAGGTTGATGGAAGCCACTGCCAGTAACAGCGTCAGCAAGACACCCATCACCCCCGCAAAAAGCAAGGCGATAATCAGTCTCAACTGTCCGGCGACGACACCATCCAGCCATTGCAGACACAGAACGCCCCACATGCAGGACCAGACCATGACGGAATCAAGACCCATATGGATGACACCGCTGCGTTCCGAGAACATGCCGCTGACCGAAACGACCAGAAGCGGGATGAAGAAATACATGAAATATCTGGCAATAAAGTAGAACATTTCCATACTATCTTAGCTCCTCTCCCGTAACTTTGTTTATTTCCTTCTTCTGCTTGATCAGCTGCTTTTCGATCATCTGTTTTAAGAACAGCGAGAAAGCTGCGAAATAGATGATGACGGAAGTGATGACATTGACGATCTCCCTTTGGAAACCGAATATCTGCATGTAGTTGCCGCCGACCGTCAAAAAAGCCAGAAACAGCGAAGCGAAAATCGAACCCAATGGCGAGTTGTTGGCCAGACAGCAGACGGCGATACCGTTGAAGCCTTCGGCTGCCAGCTGTTCCTTCATGGTGATGTAAGTACCGGAAACAGACAAATGCGTCAGGCCGCCGCCCAGACCGCACAGGGCTCCGGACAACAGGATCGAGACCATGATGTTGCGCTTGGACTTGATACCCGCATATCTTGAGGCTTCGGCATTCTTGCCGCAGGCCTTGAGTTCATAACCAAGCTGTGTCTTTTCGATCAGCACCCAGGCTAAAATCGCAAAGATGATGGCGATCAGGATGCCGATATCTGCCGTCTTGTTGCCGGTGATGGCCGGCATGAAAGCCTGCGGGAGCTTGCATTGGGCGGGAACGGCCTTGGTCTGACCCTTCATCGCATCGTAGCAGTAATCGTTGATCCAGTGCATCATGTAGTACATCTCGATGTAGTTGAACATGATGGTACCGATAACGACGTTGACATTGAAATAGGCTTTTAAGATGCCCGGAATTAAAGCCCAGGCCGCTCCGGCGATGATCGAAACGATCAGCGGAACTATCCAGGTCAAAGGCTTAGGCAGATCCTTGGAGAAATACAGAGAAGTAAGGATGGCCGCCAAAGCACCGACCGAATACTGGCCCGGTCCGCCGATATTGAAGATACCGGCCTGGAAAGCCAGACACATCGCCACACCGGTACAAAGGATCGGGGTCGCGAAATAGAATAAGGTACCGAGGTTCTTGATGCCGCCCATCTGGAAACCGCCGGTGATCAGCGTCGTAAACGCCGGAACACCCTTGGCCGGATTGGAGATCATCAAAACGATAAATGCGATGATCAGACCGCCGACTATCGCGATCAGAGATGACAGTAAGCCGGTATGATCGGAGATATTGAATTTCTTCCTGGTCTTTACACTCATGCCTGTTTCTCCTCTCTCTTGACACCGGCCATATACAAGCCCATCTCTTCGACCGAAACGACTTTCGGATCGAGGTTGCCCATGATCTCGCCTTCAAACATGACAATGACGCGGTCGGCGACGTCCATGACTTCATCGAGTTCAAATGACATCAGCAGGACCGCCTTTCCTTCATCACGCTGTTTGACCAGTTCCTTATGGATGAATTCGATAGCCCCGACATCCAGACCCCTGGTCGGCTGAACGGCGACCAAAACTTCAGCGTTCTGGTCGATCTCACGGGCGACGATCGCTTTCTGCTGGTTACCGCCCGACATCGAACGGGCCATCGTGATCTTGCCCTGACCGGAACGGATATCAAAACGATCGATCAGTTCATCGGCATAGGAATCGAATTTGTTGAATTTGAGGAAACCTGTCTTGGAAACGAATTCAGGCTTGAAGTAGTTCTTTAAAGCGAGGTTATAGGACAGCGGATAATCCAGGATCAGACCGTATTTGTGACGGTCTTCCGGGATATGCGACATGATCAGGTTCCTGTCCCTGATCGACTTGCCGGTATAATCGATACCGTTGATCTCGATCTTTCCCTCGTCGATCGGCATGATACCGGTCAGACCGTAGATCAGTTCGCTCTGCCCGTTGCCGTCGATTCCGGCGATCGCCAGGATCTCACCCTTTCTGACGGAGAAGGATACGTCGTTGACGACCTTTTTCTTGGTCTCGTCGTTGATCATGGTCAGATGTTCGACCTTCAAAACCTCTTCGCCGGGCTGAGCCGGTTTCTTTTCGACGTGGAAACTGACTTCCCTGCCGACCATCAGTTCACCCATCTGGGTGGTGGTGGTATCGGCCGCATTCAAAGTATCCACCAGACGTCCGCGGCGCAGGATGGTGACCCTGTCCGATACTCTCTTTATTTCCTCGAGCTTATGGGAGATGAACAGGATCGTATGGCCTTCTCTGGCCAGACCCTTCATGATCTCCATGAGTTCGTCGATCTCTTGCGGAGTCAAAACGGCAGTAGGCTCATCGAAGATCAGTATTTCTGCTTCACGATACAGCATCTTTAAGATCTCACAGCGCTGCTGCTGACCGACCGTGATGTTTTCGATCAAAGCATCCGGGTCCACAGCCAGACCGTATTTCTGGGAAAGCTCCACTACCTTCTTGCGGCAGCTGTCCATATCCAGGAAGGGTCCCTTCAAGGTCTCACTGCCTAATATAATGTTCTGTAAAACCGTATAATTCTGGACCAGTTTGAAGTGCTGGTGCACCATACCGATACCAAGCTCGGTCGCCACGCGCGGGTTGGTGATCTTGACTTCTTTTCCCCTGATGGCTATCGTGCCTTCTTCAGGCGTATACATACCAAAAAGCACACTCATCAGCGTCGACTTGCCCGCACCGTTTTCCCCAAGCAGGGCATGGATCTCTCCTTTGCGGATATCCAGGCTGATGTCGTTGCAGGCGATGATGCCCGGGAACCTTTTGGTTATGTGACGGAACTCGATAATGTTTTCCGTTTTTTCCATATCATTATCCTTTCATAAATAAAGGCAAGGAGGTGCACTGACGCGCACCTCCCACTTAAAACGATCAACAGATGATCTTACTGCTCGAAGTAAGTTACCGCAACGTACTTGTAGCCGTCAACAGGAGCACCGTTGACACCGTCGACTTCCGTCGGCAGCGTGTCATGAACAGCGATTACCTGCTGCTTGACAGCGTTGTATTCTTCTTCCGTGAAGCTGTTCCAGTTCTCAGCTCTGTAAGGAGCCAGGATAGCACCGTCTTCCTTGGCACCGAGTCTGATCAGACCGGCATCCGTGTAAGCGGACCATTCAGCACCGCCGGCATAAGCAGCCTTGACGGCTCTGTAGATCGTGATCTCCAGATCCTTCATAGCCGAAGTGACGAATAACGGCTCATTTTCCGCACCGTCAGCAGCTCTGGTGAAGTATTCATCGGTATCGACACCGACGATCTTTCTGTTCTCACCGTCTTTAGCAGCCTGGATGACCGAGTTGACGATCGTACCGCCGCAGGAGAAGATGATCTCCGTACCGTTGGTATACCATTCGGAAGCTCTGGTAACGATATCCGGAGAAGCATCGAATGTACCGGTATAGAAGTACTTCATTTCGATAGCGCCTTCAGCCAGACCCAGCTCTTCAGCAGCGTCCTCGGCACCCTCGATGAAGCCGTAACCGAATCTGACGACAGCCGGAACAGCCATACCGCCTAAGAAGGCGAGTTTTCTGTAACCGTCTTTAACGACAGCATAACCGGCCATGTAGCCGCAGTCCTGCTCAGCGAAAGTGATCATCGCCAGGTTGTCCTGATGATCGAGTGAATCATCGACACCATCGTAGTCGTAGTCGATGTTGTAGAGGTCATCGGCATCGACGAAGATGACTTTTACATCAGGATAGTTAGGAATTTCCTGGCAAAGTGCCGCATCCCACAGGAAGCCGACAGCGACCAGGACATTGGCTGACATCTGATTGACAGCCTGCTCGAAGATGGTCGTTCTCGATGCGTCATCGGAACCCGCCGGCTGCAGATAAGTATACTTTAAGCCGTTCTCTTCGCAATAGTCTCTGATACCATAGAATGAGTGCTCGTTGAAGCCGCCATCATAAATGGAACCGAGGTCTGCCAGGAAGACGACATCGTAGTGTTCGTCACTGCTGGCCGGAGTAGTCTCGCTTTCTTCCTTCTTGCCGCAGCCGAATAAGCTGCAAACCAGCAGAAGAGCGAGAGCTAACGTAAGAAATTTCTTCATTTTTTCTCCTTCTTTCTTGTTTTTATGATCTGCATACATCAAAAAAGCTTTCTTTTGATCATCTCAATTCTGCTTCTTCAATGTCTGCATACCTAATTTGATTTTACCATCCTTTTTTGCATATGTACAAGTGGCTTTAAGACAGCCCTATGCCTTCCAGGGACCCAGTTTTGTACAATACGCCATGGTTTTATCCAGCGCCTTATCCAGGATAAAACCGGTCAGAAAGACCCCTGCCAGGGTACCTACACCCACAACACCGCCCAGGATAAAACCGATGATAAAGAATAAGCCGTCCGATATCATCTGCGCATAGCTGATATCGATATGGAAGTATTCATTGAGAAATAGCGGGATGAACTGGAAACAGCCGACCCCCATTTGACAACCTATGCCCATACCATAACCGATCCCTGTTGTGATCAGACCGACGATCAGGATCACGACTCTCATATATAGTGAAGTGCTTTCTAAAGGAAAAGCCGTTCTCACCAGAGTCTCGAAGACATCGATCAAAGGTCCGCCGATCACTACTCCCAACAAAGTCCCGGGACCCAGATGTTTTCTTATAAGCAAGAAGATCAGGATGGCCTGAATGACGTTGCAGATGGTGGAGATCGTGCCATAGGAAAGGCCAAACCTGCCGTGCAAACCATCCACAAAGACCGAGATCGGATCGGTCCCCAGTCCGCAGGCATAGTAACAGCCGATCCCCAGTTCCGAGATCATGGTCGCCAGAAAGCTGATGAAAAAGCGTACCCAAAAAGAGCGCCAATCAATGACTTTCATCAATGATCCCTGAGATCCTTTAGATCCTCAAGGCCATCGATGATCTCGATCGCCCGCAAAGTGATCTTACTCATCAGTTCGACCTTTTTGGCGTAATCGTCTTTATTGCTGGTGGACATCGAACCGTAGTTATTACCCAGATAATCGCCACACATCAGGATAGTCCCTGCTCGGATACCGCCTAAAAGCGAAGCGACGGTAAACAAGGCAGAAGACTCATTCTCCACCGCCAGAGCTCCGGCATCTTCCCAGACTTTGACTCTTTCCAGGTATCCTTCATGAGCACCCGGCGATTCCATATAGAAAGAGTCGTGGCTTCTGACGATCCCTAAATAGGGTTTTACGCCATATTCCAGACAGGCCTGACGCAACGCCGAAACGACATCCACATCCGCCACAGCCGGATACTCCAATGGGATATACTCTTTGGAAGCTCCTTCACCTCTGATGGCTCCGGTCGCGATCACGAAAGCATCGCTTGGCAGATTGGGTTGCAATGAGCCGGCCGTACCCATCCTGATCATCGTCTTGACCCCCAGATGTTTGAGCTCTTCGACCGCGATCGAAACGGCCATGGCTCCCATGCCGGTACACATGATCGACAAGGGAACGCCATGATAGGTTCCCGTATAAGTCGGATTGCCCCTGGATATAGCTACCAGTTTTGCCTCATCGAAGTATTTGGCGACCATCTCGCATCTGCCGGGATCGGCCGGCAGGATGAAGTGCTTGCCGCAATCATTTTCATCCAGGCCGATATGCCACATCTTACCCTCAGCGTTGGTCAGTTTTGCCGATCTATATTTCATATTCGACTCCTTTGATCAGTTTGGACATCGCCGCTACCGCGATCTCAATGATGTCGTCGATCCTTCTTTGATAATCCTTTTCATAATCCATCGCTTCACCGCTCGCCAGATTGTCAGTCACGACATAAATGCACCCGGCCTGTAGCTGCAGTATCGAAGCTACGGTAAACATGGTCGCACACTCGTTATCCACGCAACTCACCCCGACTTTCTGCCAGGGAGCTATCCTTTCCGCTACCCCCTCATGGGCAAAAGGTGACTCCAGGAAAAGTCCGTCATGGGTCCTGATGATGCCGGTCTTGACTTCCTGTTTCAGCTCCTTGGCACTTTGAAGCAGGGCAAAGAAAGCATCCAGATCGCTGATGGCGGGATATTGAATGTTGACATATTCCAAAGTCGCCCCTTCACAACGACAAGCCCCCGTCGGCACAAAGATACTGCCAGGTTTGATATTAGGATCGATGGCGTAGCAGGAGCCGACTTTGATCATCCGTTTACAGCCGATATGGCGCAGTTCCTCGACCGCGATCTCCGTAGGCATACAGCCGTTGCCGATAGACATACAAGAGATCCGATCGCCCTTATAAGTACCCGTATAGGTGATGTATTCCCGATGGAAGGCTTCTCTTTTCGCATCATCAAAGAGATCCTTGATCTTCTCCACTCTTTCCAGATTTGAAGTCAGGATGCAGCCTTCACCGATCTGACTTTCATTGATGCCCAGATGATGGACCTTATTGTCTTTCTCATACTGAGGAAGCGAATCAAAACCGTTCTTGATCTTGTTTTCCATTATCTGATTACCCCCTTCTTCTCCATTTCCGCGATGATCTCGCTCGCTCTGACGGCGATCTTGGCACAGACCAGGATTCTTTTATCCATGAAATCATCCTCGAAAGCCTCCGGATAGGCGATCCTTGAATCAGGACCCGTGTAGTAGATCGTATCTTCCACCATCGAAGTATGGGAGACACAGATCGACCCGCATCTTAAACCCAGCTGCGGTCCTACCGTAAATAACGTCGCCGACTCGTTTTCGACCATCTTGACCCCGGCATCGACCCAGGGTTTCATCCGCTCATAGGTATCGATCATCGCCGTGGAAGTCTCTCTATAATAGGAATCGTGAGCCCGGTAAAGGCCGACGATCGGATCTTCGCCATATTCTTTGGCCGCCATGATCAAAGCCTTGGTCACATAGGGATCGGCGATCGCCGGATATTCCGCCGGTACGTATTCATAGGAATTGCCATCCCCTCTGACACAGCCTGTCGCAATGATGATGCGACCGGGCTGATAGTCCGTCAGTAGAGCTGCTCCGGTCCCGACCCTGATCAGATTCTTCATGCCGATCTGCACGCCTTCTTCCGCCACCGTCGAAACCGCCAGAGGTCCCATGCCGGAAGAGATGACCGAGATCGGTGTATCGTTTTGTGTGACACCGGTATAGGTATAGTAGGTACGCTGGCCATTGACGAAATGAGCTTGTTTAAAACAGTCCGCGATGACTTTGGAACGGGCCAGATCGCCGGGCATTAAAACAGTTTCCGCAATATCGCCTTCCTTGAGACCGGTAAAGTAGAGCCTTCCTTGACTGTCGGTATATTTCTTTTCTCTTTTTAACATCTAATCCTCCTTCACATAACCCGTCCTGACATTGAGTTCATGGATCATGTCGTTGCATTTACGGATGATGTATCCTTCATCGAAATTCTGTATCTTCTTGTTTCTGACTTTCAGACTGCCGGCCACAAAGACTGTATCCACCGCATGACCGGTTCCGGCATATAAGAGATTGCCGATCCTGTGATCGCGATCGGTCAAAGACAGATCATCTTCCATATTGACCAGGACCAGATCCGCCTGATAGCCTTCCTTGATCGCACCAAGATCTTCATAACCTAAAGCCCTGGCACCATTGATACTCATCATCTTGAAAGTCGTACCGGCATCCATGACCGTAGGATCCAAAGTGATGGCCTTCTGCAGATAAGAACCGGCCTTGCCTTCCCTGATCATGTCTTTCGTGGCACTTGAAGCCTCCCCGTCACAACCCATCGCCACCGGAATGCCTCTTTGTAACATCTGGGCGATCTTGGGAATGCCATCCGAGATCTTCATATTTGTATTGGGACAATGGACCGGAATGGCCTTGGTCCTGGCGATGATGTCCAGCTCATGATCGGAAAGCCAGATCGAATGCGCCAGCAGGGTCTTTTCATCCAGGATACCCAAATATTCCAAAGCCTCCGCCTCGCCATTCAAGCCATATTCTCTGGCGACTCTTTCGGTCTCCATCTTGCCTTCTCCCAGATGGGTGTGATAGATAAGGCCTCTTTCATTGGCCCAGGCCTTTAAAGCCTTGGCCATTTCTCCCGACACGGCCGGAAGACCTGCCGGAGCCACCGATGCTCTCATTAAACCGTTGTTTCGGCCATGGGTCTTTTTATAGACCTCTTCGCTTCTTCTGATCGCTTCATCCACGCTGATGATCGGCGTCACTTCATTCTCCGGCACATCGGTCGTCGAAATACCGAAAGTCGTGCGGATACCCGCATCTTCAAAAGCCTTCAACGTCGCATCGAGATGTTCGTAGCCTCCCATCTCATTGATGGTCGTCGTTCCGAAACGCATAGCCGAAAGACATGACAGCAAGGTCGCATAATAGTAGTCTTCATCGCTCATCGACTCCTCAAACTTGAAAAGACGCACCAGCCAGTCCGTGATCACCAGGTCGTCAAGAGGTCCCTTGATGAAAGTCTGGTAAACATGGGAGTGGCAATCCGTGAAACCCGGCAGCGCCAGCATGTTGTGGGCATCGATGACACTGGCCCCGGGACATTCGTCAAGTTCTATCCTTTCTGCGATCTTTTTGAAACGGCCATCGGCTATCAAGATATCCCTGGTTCTGGTACTAAGATCATCCAGATCGGCGATATCCGCATTTCTGATCAGAAATTCACTCATAACGATACTCTCCTTTGCCTAAATCGGTATATGCCGCGGGATTGCGGTCCCGCATATAATCTCTTTCATCGATCGATCCTAAATCGATATTTACTTCGCCCATCCCTTCTTCGTTCCTCTTCAACAAGAGGCATTTTCCATGAGGATCATAGGCATAGATCATCGGGATCGGATCGCAATAATGGGTACAACCCAGAATGAAACAGCGGTTTTCGATCGCTCTAGCCTTGGCGATAGAGGTCCATTCATCGAACTGCTGCTCATGCCACATGCCCGTACCCACCGTATTGAACAAGACCTGAGCACCCTTGATCGCCTCTATCCTGGCCACTTCCGGAAAATGGATCTCGTAACATAATACGATGCCAAGTATTCCAAAAGGCGATGAGTATACTTCGATGTCCCTGCCTTCCAGTGCACCCTTATTTCGATCACCTTGAGTTAAAGCGGTCTTGCAATGAGTGAAGACGACGCCCTCATCAGGAGAGATGATCGAAGTATAAAGGCTTCTTCTTGCCCCCTGATCTTCATGACCCGTAATTATCCATTTTTGATAATTCCTGGCTAGTTCTTCAGCTTCCTTGAGCCTGTCAGAAGGAAGATAGCCTTCCGGAAAGACGATAATATCCCCTGTCGCTTTCTTCAGATACTCTTGCATCTGAATTACTTCATCATCACAATACCTGTCAGCTTTGGCAAAGCCCCTGCGTGGCAGGGGAGCACAAAGTGTCACTTTGAATTCTTCTTTCATAATGCCTCTTACATCCTATAGACAAAATAAGCCAGCTGATTAAAGCTGGCCAACTTGATTCGTTGATATGAACTTGCATTCACTCTTATACTTCTACAGAAGCAACTTTATTTCTGTCTTCAATTTATCATGTAAAAATGACTCCGTCAATAATCTGCTATACTGAAGATGAGGTGAACCTGATGAATAAGAAAAAAGTGATCTTCGACTGCGACATCGGCTGTGATGACGCGGTAGCTTTGATAGCTCTTTTGACCTGCGACGACATCGAAGTGGAAGCCATAACCTGCGTTCGAGGCAACATTCCTGTCGACGACGTCGTCAGAAACGCCCTTAAAGTCTCCCATCTTTGCGGCAAGGACATCCCGGTATACAAAGGATGTTCAACCGCCATGGTCAAGGGGCTGATCAAAGGCCGGGAAAGCAACACGCTCATGCAGACGATACACGTTGAAAAAGACGGCAAAGAAATACTCATACACGATCCCGATTTTCCTTTGCCGCTGCCCGAAAGAAAGGTGGAAGACAAACACGCCTGCAGCTATCTGATCGAAAGATTAAAGAACGCCCAAGAAAAGATCGACATCTGTGCGGTCGGACCCTTGACCAACATCGCCATGGCCTTGCGCTTAGAACCAGAGATCGTCAACAATATCGGTACCATCTACATCATGGGTGGTGGACTTTATATCGGCAACCGGACGCCTTTGGCTGAAGCCAATTTCTATGACGACGCCGAAGCGGCCGAGATCGTCTTGAACTCCGGGGCCAACTGCCTGGTCTGTCCGATCGAAGCTTGTGAAGATGGGGCTACCTACACGCAAAACGATATTGCCCGGATCGGAGAATTGAATAACCCCGTCGCCCGCTTTTTGGAAGATGAACTGCATGGCTATATCGAAAGATGCGACATCCTGTTTGGCGGTGGACTTGAATCCTGCTGCACCTATGACTATGCCGCCGTTGCCCCGCTGATCGATGAGTCGGTGATCAAAGAAAAAAGAAGAGATATCGTTCATGTCGATATTTCCGGAGGAATGGCCGATGGCCAGATGGTGATCGATCGAAGAGGCATGTTTGAAAACGAATCCAAAGTCGAAGTCATCTACCGGATGGATGCCGAAAAGATCCACCGGATCCTTTTGGACCAATTGTCAAAAATAAGCTGAGTCATTCTCATCACAAATATACCTGATCATAAATAAGCGAAAGGGTCGTGTTAGCAGCACGACCCTTTCTTGCCTATCCCATAGTGCAAAATTATTATATCACAAACCCTTTGTGCACATGCAGGATCAGGATTTATAAGAATACTAAGCTCCGGCTTTCTTCCTGTCTTCTTCGATCAGGATCTTCAAAGCTTCACAAGCCGTCTCCACCGATTTCTCCATCTCCGTGAAAGCCATTATCGCCCCTGCCCGACATCTTCTGATCGAAGATATTACAAACAGAGCGGCACATTCCATTTCCGAAGAAACCACATGGCCCCGGCGCCAGGCTTCCCAGCGATAGCGCAGCCTCTCTTCCGCCGGCATGGTTTCCGGGGAATGCTGGCCATAGAAGGAATCCTTGGATTGAGTGATGCCTTCCAGGAAATTGTAGCCCAGTTTTTCCGCCGCCTCAGCCAAAGCAGCCGTCACATGCCGATCAGCCACCGCCGGATACTCAATGGGAATGTAGTGGATCGTCGTTCCCTCATCGCGGACCGCCGCATTGTTGATGACGCCATCCAAAGACTCGTCATAGGATTCATCACAGACCCTGCCGGCCGTTCCGACTCTGATAAAGGTATCGGCTCCGCACTTGATCAGTTCCTCTAAGGCGATCGCCGTCGAGGGACAGCCCATACCGGTGGAAGTGACCGAGACTTTTTCGCCATTAAGATAGCCGGTCCAGGTCTTATGTTCACGATTATGAGCTATCAGCTTGGGCTCATCGAAATAGGAAGCGATCAGATCGGTCCGAAACGGATCCCCCGGCAACAGCACATAGCGTCCCACATCGCCGGGTTTTATCTGGGTATGATATTGAAGTTCGGCTTGCTTATCGAATACGTGTCTGGTCATATCAGCCCTTGAATCCGTAGCCGTCGTCTTCAACGACGAAGTTGCATTCCGGGATCATCTGCCTAAGCGTGAATTCATGATATTCACTTTCCGATTTGGCGCAGATCACTTTGAATTCATCCGGTTTACAGAATTCCGACATCACCTGCCGGCAGACACCGCAAGGCGTACAGTAGCCCTGGGAACCCTTTTGGGCATCCCCGCCGACGATGGCGATCTTTGCGAAATCATAGTCGCCTTCCGAGATAGCCTTGAAGAAAGCCGTCCGCTCCGCACAGACCGTCGCCGTAAAACCGCTGTTTTCGATGTTGCAGCCTAAATAGACCTTACCGCTTTGACATAACAGGGCCGCTCCCACCTTCCAGTTGGAATAAGGGGCATAGGCCTTTTCCCTGGCTTCAAAAGCCAGTCTGATCAGTTCTTCATTCGACATATCTTTAGATCCACTTGAAGAATTCTTCCACAAGACCCGTGTAGTCACCTTCGATGATCAGATGGTGGTTGCCGATGGACTCGGTCAGGAAATAAGTGACCGGCTTATCCATCTTCAGCTGGATCTGCGTACGGCAAAGGTTGTACTCACTAAGGTTCTTCAACAGCTGAGCGGAAGATACGAAGTATTCATCCATCATGCCGTCGCACTTGAAGACCGTGACCGGACCTTCCTGCAGTTTGCCACGGAAGGCGACACCCAGCTGTGACTCGAAATGGGTCATGATCTCGAAGTCTTTAGGCATGTTGATCGGAAGGGTGCAGTGCGCAAAGATGATCTCGTTGTTGTCGGTATTGATACGGCTCGGGTTAGCCATGAAGACCGGCTGGCCAGTCAGTTCACCAAGAATAGCCATCGAGATCAAAGCCGGTACGTCACCTTCGCAAGAGGCATAGATGCCTTCGGCATTCAGGATTGCCAGAGCCGAACAGCCCGTGGAGAAGACGGTATCGAGCAGATCGAAACATCTGACCGTCACGCCGTCGAGTTCATACTTGTCGACGATCCTGCGCAAAGCGCCATAGATATATAAGGACTCTTCGATCTCTTTGGGATCGTAGCCTTTTGATTTGATCAACTGCGTAAACTCGTTGTCTTTGTATTCCTTTCTGGCGATCTCTGCAAAGAATTCTTCCATCGTCACATCGATGATGTCGATATTGTTGTATTCTTTGGATCTTTCGGCATCCACATCGGAAGAAATGAGCCAGTCGGATGGTTTGCCTACTCTACCCAGACGGAAACCGTCTAATCTGTTGATGGCCTTGAAGACCTGAGCCAGCTGTCTGATACGGCCGGCTACGAATTCATCGGAACCATGGATGATCTCGCCAGGCAGATCGTTTTGTCTGAGGTAGGAGAGGATCTCCATCGAAGCAGCCAGGGAGTTGTTGGCACCGGTCGTCAAAAGGAAGTAGGGCTGGGGAAGCTTGTCCATATCTCTTAAGAAGATGCCCTCTGTTCCGCCGCCGCCGATGAATTCCACGACCATATCGTAATCATTGATATGTTCTACATCAGTCACTTCAAAGTCGAAACCGGTCATCTCGGACAGTTTCTTCAGCCAAGGAAAATTGTTGTCATTGGCGATTTCAGCTGCCGCTGTCGCCGAAACAACGTAATATACACCTATTTTCATATTATTGGATCTCCTTTACACTTCTAATTTTAACAGAATGAAGTCTGGATAGATCATTCAAAGTCCTGCCTGAGCCTTCTTTTGTATTACAATGAAAATAAATAAAGGGGAAACTATGAAACTCAATTTAAAACGTACATTCATCGTCGGTCTGGCCTTTTTATCCATCTGTGCATTCTGGCAGATGTATGACAACGTCATTCCATTGATCCTGACCAACACTTTTCATCTAAACGAGACCTATTCCGGCGCCATCATGGCTGCCGACAACGTCCTGGCTCTGGTACTGTTGCCCTTATTCGGTTCGCTTTCCGACAAGACGGATACCAAAATAGGCAAAAGGATGCCCTTCATCCTTTTCGGTACCGGCATGGCCGTGATCTTAATGAACATTCTGCCTATTTTAGACAATTCCTACTATAAACAGGCAAGTTCCTTCAAGGTCATATCCTTTGTCGTCGTTCTAGGACTGCTGCTTATTGCGATGGGCACCTACCGTTCGCCGGCCGTTGCCCTGATGCCTGATGTGACGCCTAAACCTCTTCGTTCCAAGGCCAACGCCATCATCAACCTGATGGGTGCCGTCGGCGGCATCATCTATCTGGCCATCGCGGCCGTCCTTTATCCCAACTCCAAGACCCTGGGTCTTGACCATGTCAACTATCAGATCCTGTTTATCGTGGTCTCCGCCATCATGTTTGTGGCGGTCGGCTTATTGTATCTGTTTGTCAAGGAACCCGAGCTGGTCAAAGAAAACAAGAAACTTGAAGAAGCCCATCCGGAATGGAACCTGGCGGAAGATGACGGTTCCGGCAATGAAAAACTGCCGCCAGAAGTCAAACGCTCCTTAGGTTTCCTGTTGGCCTCGATCGCCCTCTGGTTCATCGGTTACAATGCCGTGACGACCTGGTTCACCACCTATGTTTCGGTCGTCATGGGCCAGGGCTTAGGTGGAGCCAGTACCTGTCTGTTAGTTGCGACTGCGGGAGCCATCGTCTCCTACATCCCCATCGGCAATATCGCCTCCAGGATCGGCCGCAAAAAGACCATCATGGGTGGCATCATCCTGCTTTCGACGATGTTTGCGGCAGGCTTTGTCCTCACTTCCATCTTCGATTCGATAAATGTCATCATGTTTATCAGCTTTGCCCTGGTCGGTCTGGCCTGGGCAGCCATCAACGTCAACTCCTTACCGATGGTAGTCGAGATGTGCAAGGGCTCCGATATCGGCAAGTTTACCGGCTACTACTATACGGCTTCAATGTCCGCCCAGATCGTCACCCCGATCCTGGCTGGTACTTTGATGAGACTGATCTCCTATAAGATCCTGTTCATCTATGCCGCCTTCTTCGTCTTATGTTCTTTTGTCACGATGACCCAGGTCAAGCACGGCGATCAGAAGATCGAAGCCAAAAAAGGCCTGGCGGCCTACGAAGATATGGATGACTGATCCGAAAACAGAAGCATCGAAGCTTCTGTTTTTTTGTATTACATTTTACTGCATATTGCCGATCCAAAGCGGCGAATCGATATCTTTGAGATGCTGCTGGAACAGATCCGTCCCGTTGATGGCATCGGCCGGGGAAATGATCTCGATCCTGTTATCGATGATCCACTTTTTCAGTTCTTTTGACGTATACACCTCAACATCCTTGACCCGATGGATGTTGCAGGTCTGTTCTCTCATGACTGTATCATCGAGATAGCCCGGATGGCAGACATAGACCATGATCTTGTTTTCATCGATCGGCATGCTCAGGATATCTTTCAACGGATCGTATTTCAGGAAATTGAGAACGTTGTATGTCGACTTGTGACCGGGCAATTTTACCAGCCCTTCCTCATTGACATTGTGTACGACTTCCCACATGTTCAGATGTTCATACTGAGGCTGTACAACCATCCCGCCATGCATATAGTTGTTGATGAAACCGAAAGGTATGTTCAGCTCCTGTACCACCTGCATGATGGCTCTCATCTTTTCGTCTCTTGGCGGCAAGCTGCCGTAATGCATATCGGGATAGCGGCCCAGGTATTTCTTGCACAGCTCCATCTGAGCCCTGAATTCCTTGACCATCTCCTCATAGACGACACCTTCCACCGGATGTTCCTTCTGGTCGATCCGCTTCCATTTGAAATTGCCGTCAGGCGTGACAAGCGAAGGAACTTCTGAAGGATCCAAAACCGGATGCCCCCACATATGCGTATGCCAGCCTACCGAGATCCAAGGTTTATCGGACAGATACTCCAGCATCTCCACGACATCTGGCCAGTCGAACATGCATTCGCAATCCGAAACCACCCCGTTTTCAATAGCCTGCAGCGTACCGAGATTATGGACATGGGTATAGCCTACATCATCAGCACGAAAGATCATTTTCATAAATGAAATTCTCCCTTCATATCTTTCTGCATTGTATCAGCTGTCGATATTGTGTTTGGTCTCATAAAAAGGCCTAGATTATCACCCGATTTGATTCCGATCAAATTCTCTACAAGCTAAAAACGGCCGATCCTGCTTTTGGATCGGTCGTTTTAATTTTATTATTATTTGTCTTGCTGAACCGCAACATCTTTCATTGCCGTCGCAAGCGTCTCACTTTCCGCTTCCAGTTCATCGAAGTACTCGATATCTTCCTTGACCCCGAAGGAATCCAGGGCGTTTTCGATCAGAGCGAAGGTCTCTAACAGCTTGTTTCTGGAAGCCGTGATATCAGCGATCTTGTGGCCTTCCATCGTGATATAGTCCTCGATGATCCCCGCCAGCATCGGCAGATAATGATCATAGAGCTTTCTGATCTTATCGGCATTGTCGGGGATGAGTTCTTCCTTTTCCTTGAGCTTGTCGATCATTTCCGTAATGCGATCACGCACCTGTTTATTGGAGACTTTGCGTTTGAGATCCTTGAGCTGCTCCATGACCTCCCGGCCTTTCAAAACGATGTCTTCTTCCATCGCATATCTGCGCATCCTGAAAGACAGGTCGATCTGATCCTTGTCCTTGATCTTATCTAGGAAGGCACCGATCTGATTGTAGAGTTCGGGATCTTCATCATTTAATTTCTTCAAAGACAGCTGTCTGCCGTCAGCCAGCGTGACGATCAGGGTATTGACATTGGACTTGGCCTTGGGATCGGCCTTGGCCAGAGTCGTATCTTTGATCATATAAAGCTGCGAGTATTTGGAAAGGAATTCATCGATGTGTTTGAGGTCAACATTCTTTTTCCGCTTTCTTCCTTTTTCATCGACTCCTTCGTAGCGAATCGTCCCATCCTTGATCAGTGTGCTTGTCTTAGATATCGTTGTGTTCCTGTTCATAAATAAAGCTCCCGTAAAAAGTATCAGCGCCATGACACCCAGGATCACCAGCGAGATCACCAGGATCGTCGTCAGCACGGACATGATCTGTTTATCAAAAAAAGAGATCCCCGTCACCATGGATGTCAAAACCGCCAGCACCAAAAGCAAGGCCACCATGCCTAGGGCCGTCTGAAAGAAGATGGGCAATGTGCTTTGTCTTTCTTTTCGCTTATTCATCCTGTTTTTTCAGAAATTCAATGATCTTATCGGAATATTCCTTAGTCTTGGTATAGCCGTGGTAATACGCCATCAGCAGTTCGTCTTCCTTGGATTCCAGACGGCTGACTTCCTTGAAAGTCGGCCTGATGATGATGGCCTTTCCTTCTTCTTCCAGTTTCTCGGAAAGATCGACCTGATCGTGATAAAGCTGCGTCCTGGCCGCCAAAGCGTCCAGGAAATTGGGATAGTCACCATAGATCCTTCTAAAGATAGTCATGGCCGCTTCATTAACTCTGGAGTAATTGCCTTTCTTGCGGGTCAAAACAATGACCAGCTTCTCGCAACCCTGATCCAAAGCCCTTTGTACCGGGATGGAATCGCAGATCCCGCCATCAAGATAAAGCTGTCCATCGATCTCCACGGGCGAAGTCAAGCCCGGCATCGAACAGGATGCCTTGCCTATCAGTCTGGATCTTTCGATGTCGTCGGTATGCATGTATTCGGCCTTGCCGGTGGCCATATTGGAAACGACCATCTCCCAGGGCATCTTGTTTTTGATGAATTCGTCGAAATCGAAACCATACTGTTCCGTATATTCATAGAAGATCTTATCCAGATCGACGAACTTATGGGACTCGACCATCTGTCTCACGCCCCAGAAGGCATTGGCAGGATCCTTCTGTATCATGCAGGAACGGACGTAGCCCCGCTGTTTTCCGACATAGGAAAAGGTGTTGCATGAACCGGCGGAAACGCCGATGCAGTAATCGAAATCTATCTCTTTATCCAGAAAGCAGTCGATGACTCCGGCCGTAAACACGCCACGCAGTCCCCCGCCTTCCAAAACCAAACCAGTTTTACTCATATCTACCTCTGTCTATCACAATTATAGAACAAAAAAAGAATATGGTCAGGATGAAGGGATTCGAACCCTTGACCTCTTACACCCGAAGCAAGCGCTCCACCAAGCTGAGCTACATCCTGAGGTCCATATTCTTTTTGCATTTACTATTTTACATTTTTTTAAATAGATAGACAATCTTTTTTTTACTCGAGCTGAGCCTTGCCGGTATACAGCTGATAGTAACGGCCCTTGAGCTTGAGCAGATCTTCGTGCGTACCGCGCTCAATGATCTCGCCATGTTCAAGGACGATGATCGCATTGGCGTTTCTGACCGTCGATAAGCGATGGGCGATGACGAAGGTCGTACGACCGCTCATCAGTTCATCCATACCCTTTTCGATCAGCTTCTCGGTATGCGTATCGATCGAAGAAGTCGCCTCATCTAAGACCATGACCGGTGGATCGGCAACGGCACAACGGGCGATATTAAGTAACTGCCTTTGACCCTGCGACAGGTTGGAACCGTTGGCACTTAACATCGTCTGATAGCCATGCGGCAGTCTTTCGATGAAGGAATCCGCATTGGAGATCTTCGCCGCCCTGATACATTCCTCGTCTGTCGCATCCAGGCGTCCGTAACGGATATTGTCCATGATCGTCCCCGAGAAGAGATTGGTATCCTGTAAGACCACACCGACCGACTTTCTTAGATCGTCCTTTTTGATCTCCTTGATCGGAATACCGTCGAAAGTGATCATGCCCTCAAGATCCTCCACATCATAGAAGCGGTTGATCAGGTTGGTGATGGTCGTCTTACCCGCACCGGTCGAACCGACGAAAGCGATCTTCTGACCCGGCTTGGCATAAAGCGAGATATTCTTGAGGATATCCTTACCTTCCACGTAACGGAAAGTCACGTTGTTCAAACGGATATCACCTTTTAATTCGATATACTTGGGCGGATCTACCGGAACCTTCCAGGCCCAGCGTTCCGTCTTGTGCTCAGTCTCGACAAGTTCTTCCTTGCCTTCTTCAACATTGACCAGTTCGATGATACCGTAGTCCAGTTCCCCTTCCTTGTCCATCAGGTCGAAGACTCTTTCCGCACCCGCCAGCGACATCATGATGCCATTGAACTGCTGAGAAAGGTTGGAGATCGGTCCGGCAAACTGTCTGACAAACAGCATGAACGAAGCCAGATCACCGATCCGCATCTTGCCCTCGATCGTCATCTTGGAACCGACGACCGCCACGATCGCATAAGCGATATAGGACAGGTTGGCATTGATCGGCATCAATATCGAAGCGTACATGTTGGTATTCAGGGAATACTTGTACAGCTCTCTGTTGAAATTCATGAAACCGTCCATCGTCTGTTTTTCATGGTTGAAGACCTTGATGACCTTCTGACCTGAGAACATCTCCTGGGTATAGCCGCTGACATTGGAGACCTGCTTCTGCAGACCCGCAAAAGTCTTACGGGAACCCTTGGCCAGGAAGTACGTCACGATAAACATGAAGATCAAAAAGACCACCATGATCATCGACAGCGAGAAGTTCAAGGTAAACATGAACGAGAAACAGCCCACGATCGTAATGATCGTCGTGATCAGCGTCGGGAAGGCATCAGCCATCATCGGCCTGATCGTATCGATATCGTTGGTGTAGTAGTTCATGACCTCGCCATGGGTCCTGGTATCAAAGAACCTGACCGGCAGCTTCTCCATGACACGGAAAAGATCCTGACGCATGTAGTTCAAGGTGCCTGTCGAAACGATCGACATCAGTTTCGAGAAGCTGAACGATGAGATCAGACCCCCACAATAGACAAGGGCCATGACTCCCAGCATCTTCACAAAACCGCTAAGGTCGGGATTTTGCTGGCCGATATAAGGCACGATATAGTCGTTGATGATCGGGGTGAACAGATAGGAACTGATGACACCGGTCAAAGACGAAAGGATCGTGAAACAGATAGCCGCTATAAAGCGGAAACGGTAGTGCTTGCCAATGTAAGAGAAGGTCCTGGCGATGGTACCCATCACATCGTTGGCTCTTGATGTACGAAGCTGTCTGTAACCTGTTTCTGCCATTATTCCAGTGCTCCTTCCATCTGAGTGTTATAAAGATCACGGTAAACCTCGTTTCTCGCCATGAGTTCATCGTGATTGCCGATATCCTGGATCTTACCATCGTTCATGATGATGATCCGATTAGCTTCCTTAACGGAAGCGACACGCTGGGCGATGATGATCGTCGTCATACCACCGAGCTTTTCTTTCAAAGCCAGCTGGATGCGGTGATCCGTATCCGTATCGACCGCACTGGTCGAGTCATCAAGAATGATGATTTTGGGATGCTTAAGCAAAGCTCTGGCGATACAAAGGCGCTGCTTCTGACCGCCGGAAACATTGACACCGCCCTGACCCAGATCGGTATCGTACTTCTTGGGCATCGCCTGAATGAAGTCGTCGGCTTGCGCATATTTGCAGGCTTCAACGATCTGTTCGTGACTGGCGTTAGGATCGCCCCACTTCATATTCTCTTCGATCGTACCCGAGAACAGGGTATTCTTCTGCAAGACCATGGCGACCGCATCCCGCAAAGCCGGCAGTTTGTATTCCTTGACGTTATGTCCGCCGACCAGGACCTCACCCCTGCTGACATCGTAAAGACGCGGGATGAGCTGGACCAGAGTCGTCTTGGAAGAGCCGGTCGGACCTAAGATGCCGATGACTTCACCGGATTCGATCTTGAGATCGATATCGCTGAGAACATCGTTTTCCGCTTCATCGGAATACTTGAAAGCCACATTCCTGAATTCAATGGAACCATCACTAACTTTCAAATCGGGATCAGCATCGTGATCGGTGATCTTGGGTTCTTCGTTCAATATCTCGTTGGCTCTATCGACCGAAGCCTGCGCCATGACGATCTGAAGGAAGACGTTGGACATCATCAGTAAGGCGAACAAAATAGCTCTGATATAGGAAAGATAGGCCATGAAGTTGCCGGTAGTCATATTGCCGGCGATGACATCTCTTCCGCCAAACCAGGCGATGGCGATCATGCAGGCATACATGACCAGTTCAAAGAAAGGTCTGTTGAGAATGACGATGCTTTCAGCCTTACGCTGAGCCTTCATGACCGAGTCGGAAGAAGAATGGAACTTGTCGTTTTCGTAGTCTTCCCTGACGAAAGTCTTGACGACACGGATACCTTCAATGTTTTCTTCCAGATTTCCATCCAGGGCATCGAACTTCAGCATCATCTGCCTGAACAGCGGATGCGCCTTGGCATAGATGAGGATCAGACCCGTCGCCAGAACGGGTATAGCGATCACAAAGATCGTCGCCAGTCTGGGGTTGAGGGTAAAGACGAAATAGGCGCTCAGGATCAGATTGAATGGCGCTCTGATCATCATTCTGACGATCGAGACATAGGCCATTCTAAGCATCCGCATATCCGTGGTCATACGCATGACGATGGTCGGAACCGGGAATTTTTCGATATTCTCGAAACTGAATTCCTGGATCTTGGAAAACATCGCTTCGCGGATGTTGCGGATGAATCTGGTCGAAGCCAATGAAGAGAAAAGACCGGAACAGGTGCCTAAGACGGCTGCCAGAACAGCCAAAGCGACCATCGTAGCTCCCTGTTTCCAGATGTAGTTCATGTCACCGCCGAGCTCGTAGATGCCCTTGTCGATGATAGAGGACATGACCAGGGGAATGACGGCATCGAGACTCACCTCACAGATCGTAAAAAACGGACCCAGAAGGGCAGCCCACCAGCCATCTTTCGTGTATTTTTTTAACAGGTTAAACATATCTACTAAATATTACCACAATTATGCCTTCCAGATAGTACATATGACCAGCAAGACAGGTCTTATTTGCAGGGTCTATATATTTACAAATACCCACAAAAAAGTTGTAAAATAAAAATATAAATTAGGTAAGGAGAATTCAATGAATCTATTACAGCTCTTATTGGGATCATTAACTACTAACGATTCCGTCAATTCCGTTTCCAAAAAGACGGGTGTCTCATCCGGCTCAGTATCTAAACTTCTGATGATGGCTGTTCCGCTTCTGATCACTTATCTGACCAAGAACGCTTCCAAGAAGGATGGCGCTACTTCACTGTTAAGTGCTTTGACGCAGCACACCTCCACCCAGACTGTCTCTCAGCAGATCAACAATGCCGATTCGACAGACGGTGCCAAGATCATCGGCCACATCCTGGGTCAGGATCAGAAATCCGTTATCAGCAACCTGGCTAAAGAGACCGGCCTTTCTTCCAAGGAAGTCAACGCCGTCCTCAACAGCATCGCTCCGGCTCTGCTCAACAGCCTCAACACTGCAACGACAGCTACCGCTGCTAAACCTCAGTCCAACAAAGTCGACCTGTCGGATGGTATCGATCTCTCCGACATCGCCGGTCTGCTTGGCGGCGCAAGCGTCACCAACACCAACTCCAATCCGGCAGCCGGTCTGCTTGGTTCGCTCTTAGGCGGCAGCAGCACTACCAGCAGCAGCAGTGCCAACACGGGCCTCAATCTGTTAGGCTCTCTGCTTGGCGGCAGCACACCGACGGCTTCTCAGTCCAACGGTACCGAACTGCTTGGCTTACTTACTTCTTTAATGAAATAAGTCCAAAAAGAATCATTACTAAACAAAGCACTCAGGCCAAGATCCTGAGTGCTTTGTTTGTTATGCTTATATCGACTTTATTGTCTTTGGCTTTCGCCTCTTCCCCATCCAGGGTCCAGACCACCTCATCTTCAAATTCCAGCGTGATATGATCGGTATGATAGCGGTGAATGTACTTGTTTTGTTGCAGGATCGTTGTAAACAGATCCGGGGTATTGAAGATCGAAGGCACATAGTCCACGATCAGTACATTGAACATGCCATCGTCGATATTGGACCGTTTCTTGTCCTCCAGTTCCATACCGGCTACCCTGTTTCCCGAATAGATCAGTCCAAACAGGACCTTTTTCTTATAAGTCCGGCCGCCTATCGTATAGCGGACCTTATTTTCCTTGATCTCCGGCAGTTTGGCGATACCTTCCAGAATGTAAGCGATATTGCCTAAAGCTTCCTTGGCCTCCCTGTCGGTCGTAAAAGGAACATCACACATCGCTCCGAAAGCCGCCACATAGTTGAAATAGCGGTCATTGAACTTTCCCACATCGAAGCTTCTGATATTGCCTTCACAGATCCTTTCCGCGATCTTTTTGAAATCACTGCCCAGATCGAAATTGGAACCAAAGTCGTTCATCGTACCGCTGGGGAAATAACCAAGCAATGGTTTATGTTCCTTGCGCATCAGGGCATTACTGACTTCATTCATCGTCCCATCCCCGCCAAAAACACAGACGACATCGTATTTGACTCTGTTTTTCATCAGATATTCATAGGCGTCGTTACGCTTCTGGGTCACATAGGCACTCACGTTATAGCCCTGACGGCAGAAGATATCGATCACCGCCAGCAGGTTGGCCTTGGAGTTCTTCAGACCTGATCGCGCATTTATCAGCAGCAGCATTTTCATACAATATTAATTGTAACCGCAGAAAAACCTAAAACTCAAAATATATGCCTGTAAAACTTCAAAAATGTTTCCTAAAACTTCCATTAAGCATATAATCTAAGTATGTTTGAAATAAGTGCCGGCGCTATCGTCTATACCATCATTAACGATCAGATCAATTACCTGCTTATCAAAGATTTCCATGGCAACTATGGTTTCCCCAAAGGCCATCTGGAAGATGATGAAACAGAAATTGAAGCTGCCATCCGCGAAATAAAGGAAGAAACAGGCATCGATATCAATATCGATACTTCTTTCCGTCAGGAACTCAGATATGTCATGCCTAACGGCATCGACAAGATCTCCGTCTATTTCCTGGGCTCTTATAAGGATCAGACCCCGGTCAAACAGCCCGAAGAAGTCGATGAAATAATGCTTGTGCCTTATGAAAAGGCTCTAGAGATCATCACCTTCGACAACATGCGCCAGGCTTTGATCAAAGCTGACAATTATCTGAGAGGTGAAAATAATGAATAAAGATCTTTTACAGACCATCAAGTTCACCCTGTTCTCTGTTTCGGCAGGTATCATTCAATTATCTTCCTTTGCCCTGTTCAATGAAGTGTTGAAACTGGGCTGGTGGCCAAGCTATCTGATCTCCTTGATCCTTTCGGTCCTGTGGAATTTCACCTTGAACCGCAACTTCACTTTCAAGTCGGCTTCCAACGTTCCGATCGCCATGTTCAAGGTCTTCTGTTACTACCTGGTCTTCACACCACTGTCAACGTTATTGGGTAACTATCTGACTTCAACTTTGCACTGGAACGACTATCTGGTCACCGGTCTCAACATGGTCATCAACCTGATCACGGAATTCCTGTATCAGAAGTATTATGTCTTTAAAGACAGTCTGAATAAATAACAAAAGAAAATGAAGCAGCAGCTTCATTTTTTCTATTGTCTCCATAAGGGCATAGACATGCAACGGGGACCGCCCCTGCCTCTGGATAACTCTGAACCGGGCATCCGCAATACCTCAATACCATGGGCTTCCAAGAGTTCATTGGTGATCTCGTTACGCTCATAGACTAAGATCTTTCCTGGCGCAATACATAAGGTATTGGAACCGTCATTCCATTGTTCGCGCTGGGAAGCGATGGAGTCGCTGCCCCCGCAGGAGATCAGTTCGACATTACTCAGATGCAAAGCCTTGGCCAGGATCTTTTCCGGATTCTCATCGACCCGGCAGATCCCGAAACCTTCGCTCTCTCTATTTAAAGAGAAGATCCGCAAAGCCTCGTTGATCCCCGGATGGATCGTGAATTTGTCGTGGTCGATCTGGGTGAAGACCGTATCCAGATGCATGAAGGAACGGTTCTTCGGGATCGAAAAGACCAGGATCTGCTTTAGAGGACTTTCTTCATCTCTGAAGATGTGCTTGGCCAGAAATTCGATGGCATTGGCCTCCGTCCTCTGGGAGATGCCGATCGCCAATACTTCCTTGGAAAGATTGATGATATCGCCGCCTTCGATATGATAGGGATCATTGCGGTCATAGTATTTTATGACATCTTTGAAACGGGGATGGTATTTGAAGATATATTCCCCATAGATCGTCTCTCTTCTTCTAGTCTCGTAGTACATGCGGTTGAGACTGACGCCTTTTCCGATACTGGCGAAGGGATCTCTGGTGAAATAGAGATTGGGCATCGGTGCCACCAGCATATTGTTGGTGTCGCTGGTCAGATCAGCCAAAGAAGCTTTGATATCCGATTTGACTTCATTGAACTTGATGCCTTCCATACTCTTGAGGACAAGCTGTTTTTCTTCAAGTTCGGACAAATAACTATACAGCGAAGGATGGTAGCGGGCATCGGGACAGCCTTCAGCTAAAAACTGTTTGATGAAGTCTTCTTTGACCTTTTCATCTTGCAGAACATCGGCCATCAGATCTTCCAGATACAGTACTTCAACGCCATTGTCCCTTAAGATCTCAGCGAACTCATCATGTTCCCTCTCGGCCACTTTCAGAAACGGGATGTCGTCGAAAAGCAACTGAGACAAAGTGTCGGGCGTCAGATTCAAAAGTTCCCGGCCCGGACGGTGCAACAAAACCGTCTTTAAAGCCGCGATCTCGCTATAAACATTGATTCCATTTGACATAAACCAAGGACCTCTTTATTTCATTGTATCATTGAACCAAAGAAAAAGGGCCGGATCATTCCGCACCCTCAGCTTTCAGTTTTTCGACACTTCTTTCCAGCACTTCAGCGGCCAGCAAGACCGTCTTTAAACAGGAATCCTCTTTGTTGTAGTACTTGGGCTTAAGTTCCGGACAGCTCAAACCGCCCAGATATTCCTTGAAATCCCTGACGGTGCCGGCAATGACAGGGCGAATCGTAGCCCCCTCTTTTCTGGCACTTTCCTTGACGATCATTTTGGATAAGGTCGCCACGATCGAGACCACTGTCCCGCAGACGATTCCGGAATACATGCCCCCGCCAAAACCGCCGAACATCCGCATATCATCTTCAGTGATATGCAAACCATAGTAGTCGTTGGCCGCCTGAATTAGAGCTTCCGAGCAGTTGTAGTGACGTTCAACATAATAGTATCTTACATATTCTTCCAAAGTCTTCATCAGAATATCCCCTGTTCCATCATGGCCTGTGCCACCTTTTCAAAACCGGCGATATTGGCTCCGGCGATCAGATCATAGCCTAGGCCGTATCTTTCCGCTGCTTCCAGAGACTTGTCGTAGATGCTCTTCATCATAACATGCAGTTTCTCATCGACTTCTTCCGCCGTCCAGGAAAGCCGCTCGGAGTTCTGTGACATCTCCAAAGCCGAGACGCCGACACCGCCGGCATTGGCCGCCTTGGAAGGCGCGATGATGACGCCATGTTCCTTGAGATATTCCACCGCCTCATTGGAAGTGGGCATATTGGAAACTTCGATGTAGTATTTGACCCCGGCTTCCACGATCTTTTTGGCTTCTTCAAGACCGACTTCATTCTGTGTAGCCGCCGGCATGTAGATATCCACATCTTTGGCACCCCAGAAAGTCTGCTTGGGATAGAATTCACAGCCAAACTTATCGGCATAGGACTTCAGATCCTTGGAATTGGAAGCTCTCAGATCCAGAATGAACTGCAGCTTCTCCGGCGTAGCGATACCCTCTTCATCGTGGATATAACCGGCCGAACCGGACATATAAGTGACTTTCGCACCTAACTGCGCCGCCTTCTTCATGATGCCCCAGGACACGTTACCGTAACCCGAGACCGCGATCCGCTTGCCCTTAATGCTGTCGTTTTCGTGTTTCAATACTTCTTCAAGATAATAGACAGCCCCATAGCCGGTAGCTTCCGGTCTGATAAGCGAACCGCCATAGGAAAGACCCTTGCCGGTGAGGACGCCGTTTTCAAAAGTCCCCTTCAAGCGTCTGTATTGGCCATATAAATAACCGATCTCTCGACCGCCGACCCCGATATCACCGGCCGGTACATCGATGTCCGGTCCGATATAGCGGTATAAAGCCGTCATGAAACTCTGACAGAAACGCATGATCTCATTATCCGACTTGCCCGCCGGATCAAAATCACTGCCGCCCTTGGCTCCGCCGATCGGCTGACCGGTCAAAGAGTTCTTGAAGGTCTGTTCAAAACCCAGAAACTTGACCAGGCTCTCATTGACATTGTCTCTAAAACGCAATCCCCCTTTATAAGGTCCGATAGCCCCATTGAACTGGCAACGATAGCCGACATTGGTATGGACATTCCCTTCATCGTCAGTCCAGGTGACTCTGAATCGAAATAGCCTTTCCGGCTCCACCATCCTCTTTAAGAGATCCGCTTTCTCATACTCGGGATGGGCGTCGATAACCGGAGCGATCGAAGTGTATACCTCCTCAACGGTCTGAACGAATTCAGGCTGCTCCTTATATTTGTCTTTGACATAGGCGATCACATCTTCAACATATTTGTTCATAGCAATTACCTCCGGTTTTTTATGTCCTAATTATAGCCCAAAATGTTAGAATGGTGATATTGAGGAAAAGAAAAATGGAAAATGTGAATATCAGAATCATCATGGAAAACGGCAAAGTCATGGAAGCCGAACTCTATCCTGAAGTTGCACCTATAACGGTCGCCAATTTCGTCAAACTCATCAACGAGAAGTTCTTTGACGGCATCATCTTTCACCGCGTCATCAAAGGTTTCATGATCCAGGGTGGCGATCCCAGCGGGACCGGTATGGGCGGATCAAAGGAGACTATCAAAGGCGAATTTGCCGCCAACGGCGTCAAAAACGACCTGAAACATACCCGTGGCGTCTTATCCATGGCCAGGACCATGGACCCCAATTCCGCCTCATCACAGTTCTTCATCATGCATCAGGATGCTCCGCATCTTGATGGCCAGTACGCCGCTTTCGGCAAGATCACGGATGGTCTGGAGGTGGTCGATGAGATCGCCAATGTCAGGACCGATTTCCGGGATAAACCGCTGGAAACCCAGCGCATCAAAACGATCGAAATATATGAAAAGGTCACCGCGTGACCTTTTCTTGTGTCTAATTATCAAACTGCAGCTGATAGAGCTTGTAGTAGTAGCCCCTGTTTTTCAAAAGCTGCTGGTGATCGCCTCTTTCGACGATCTCACCATTCTGCAAGACGATGATCTGATCGGCATGCTGGATGGTGGAAAGACGATGCGCTACTACTAGCATCGTACCGATACTCTTCATCTTTTCCAGTGACTGTTGTATCAATACTTCCGTTTCGGTATCGATGTTGGCCGTTGCCTCATCCAAAATGAGGATCTGCGGCTTGTGGATGACCGTACGGGCAAATGAGAGTAACTGTCTTTGGCCCTGCGATAAGTTCTCGCCTTTTTCGATGATCTCTTCTTCGACCCCTTTAGGAAGTCTGTCGATGAAGCTGTCGGCATTGACATAGCGGCAAGCCTCATTTATCTCATCAATTGTAAAGGACTCATCATGCAGGGTGATATTGTCCTTGATGGTACCGGAGAACAGGAAGACATCCTGAAGCATCTGACCGATGCCTTTTCTTAAGCAGGAGATCTTGATGTCGTTGATGTTGATGCCATCGATCAATATCTCACCCTTCTGGACTTCGTAGTTTCTCACGATCAGTGACAGGATGGTGGTCTTGCCGGCACCGGTAGCGCCGACAAAGGCGCAGGTCTGTTTGGGTTCGATCACAAAGGACACATCCTTTAAGATCCAGTTTTCATCCTTATAGGCGAACCAGACATTCTTGAACTCGATCCTTCCTTCAAAGTCCTCGATCTCCAAGGCATCGGGCTTATCCAGAACATCAGGTTTGACATCCAGCAGGTTGAAGATCCTTTCCGAAGCCGTGAAGGCCTTCTGCAAGGCATTGAGCTGGTCGGCCAGATTCTGGATCGGATTGAAGAATTTGGACAGATACATATAGAAAGCTACGATCTCGCCGGCCGATAAGCCATAGCGGATACCCTGTACGAAACAAAGGGCGATCGAAGCGTTGTAGATAAAGGAGATCAAAGGCCGATAGACTCCGAATGCCTTGATGACATTGAAACGCTGCTGACGCAGTTTTTCATTCTTCTCGTTGAACTGCTCCTCCTTAGTCTTTTCCTGATTGAAGACCTGAGTCAGCTTCATGCCGGCCAGGTTTTCCGAAAGGAAGGTGTTGATATCGGAGATGCAGGCTCTCTCCTGTCTAAAGATCCCTCTGACGACCTTGGAGAAGATATAGGAGATCACAAAGACTACGGCCACCACGCCTAACAAAGAAAGCGAGAGCGATGGGGAGATGAAAAACATGATCACATAGACGCCGACTAAAGTCGCCAGATCTCTCAGGATCCTTACTAAGACACCCGTAAACAGATCGGACATCGAAGCCGTATAGGAAGTCACACGGGTGACCAGAGAACCCACCGGCATCTCGTTAAACTGATTTAAAGACATGTTTTCGATATGTTCGAAGATCTCCTTGCGCAGTCTGTAGATGATCCTTTGACCGCAGTTCTGTAAGATTATCGACTCCAGATACAGGAAAAGCTGATTGATACAGACGATCGCAAACGACAGTAAGGACAGATTGACGATCAGTTTGATATTGATATTATCCTTTACCAGCTCATCGGTGATGGCACTGGTAAACAAAGGAGAGATCGAATCCAGAACGACATTTAACGCCAACAAAAACAGCGAGAGGATAAAACCGCCCTTTTCACTGCTGATATACTTAAGCGTTCTTCTCACCAGAACACCTAAGGGCAGCTTAACGTCGCCTTTCAGTTTTTCCAGTTCGTCATTCATCTTAGAGTTCACTCTCCAGTTTCTGCAGATAGACCATCTTGGCGTAGGTCTCGGAAGTATTCAAAAGGTTGGCCGGGGTATCAAAGGCTTCCACACAGCCATCCTTCAAAACCAGGATCTTGTCCATATGCGCCACCGTGGAAACACGGGAAGCGATGATGATCGTCGTCTTGCCTTTGCGTTTTTCGTTGATATTGTTTAGGATCGTCTCTTCCGTCTTCATATCGACCGCCGAGACTGAGTCGTCCATGATCATGATCGGCGCATTCTTCATATAGGCCCGTGCGATAGAAATACGCTGTTTCTGACCGCCCGAAAGAGTCACGCCTCTTTCACCGGTAACCGTTTCATAGCCTTCCGAGAAACCCAAGATATTGTCATCGACATCCGCAAACTTGGCCGCTTTTCTGATCTCGTTGATATCGGCCTTGTTGTCGGCGAAAGAGATGTTGTTGCGGATATTGTCCGAAAACAGGAAGTTGTCCTGCGGCACATAGGCGATCGCATCACGAAGACTGGTGATATCGATATCCATCAGATCCACATCATCGATGAAGATCTTGCCTCTTTCGATGTTATATAAGCGTAATAACGAGTTGACTAAAGTCGTCTTGCCCGAACCGATCTTGCCGACTAATCCCACCATCTCACCCGGCTGTATCTCAAAGGAGACATTCTTTAAGGAGTGGGTATCCCCATCGGGATAGGCAAAGGAGAAATCCTTGAAAGTGATCTTGCCTTGGCACTTATCCAAAACGACGGCATTTTCACTGTTGTGGATCTCCTCTTCCTGATCCAGGAAAGCATAGATACGTCCCGCCGAAGTCTTGAAGCGGGAATGCATCTGTAAGATCTGACCCATGGCGATCATCGGCCAGATCAAAGTATCGACATAGCCGATGAAAGTCGTCAGCTTGCCAGCCGACATCGTTACCGTATAACCAAATACGCTAACCGGTAAGCCTATAGCCGTGCGATAGACGAAATAGGCACCCAAGCCCATCAAAGCCGACATCGCTACCCCGATGATCATCTCGATATAGACATCGAACCTGATCGACATCCTGGTGAATTCCAGGTTCTTCTCACTGTTTTCCTTGGCCACTTTGGAGAAAGCCAGCAGTTCCTGAGCTTCCTTAACGAAGGCCTTGATGACTCTGATGCCCGTGAAAGTTTCCTGAGTAAAGTCATATAACTTATCGAACTGCTTCTGTCTTTCTTCCCACTTGTCCGACATGACCTTTTCGACGCGGTTGCCCCAGATCACAAGACTAAGCATCGGCAACAAAGCGATCATCGACAAAATCGGATCAAGTCTCAACATCTTATATAAGGCGATCACAGTGATAAAGACGGCGTCCACCGACATGATGGTACCCCAGCCCACGAATTCTTCAACCGCTTCGACATCCGAAGAGAACCACGACATGATCGTGCCGATCTTGTTTTCGTGGTAGTAGCGCTGGGAAAGTCTTTCGGCTTTTAAGAACATCTGATGACGAAGCTGTGCCTCGATCCTGCCTGAAGCCATCATGATCGTAAAACGAAGTAATGCCCTTCCTACCATCAGAACACAGGCAACGATCAATATATTGCGTACGATCCCGGAAATATCGTCATATGTGACATTTCTTTTGGTGGAAACGATTTCGACGATACCGCCTAAAAACTCAGGCACATAGGTCTGAGCGATATCGACTACCGTATTGGCGATAATGCCGATAGCGAATAGCCAGAAATATTGCAGATAATAGTCTTTGACCGTCTTCTTTTTCATAATTAAAGGCCCTTGCGGGCAAAGAAAATTATACTTGATATAAGTACTTTATTCAATCGCTTTATACTAACAGTGCAATATAAGAAGAACTCCCTGGCGGGAGCTCTTCATCAGTTTTCAAATTGCGAATTATAAAGCTTGTAGTAGAAGCCCTTTTTCTCCATCAGCGAATCATGATCGCCGACTTCCACGACATCGCCCTTGTCCAGCACGATGATGATATCGGCATTACGGATAGTTGACAGACGATGAGCGATCGTAAAGGCCGTTCTGCCTTTTCTTAGCTCTTCCATGGAATCCTGGATCAGCTGTTCAGTACGCGTATCGACAGAAGAAGTCGCCTCGTCCAAGATCAGGATCTTGGGATCTTTAAGGAAGGCTCTAGCGATCGTAAGCAGCTGCTTTTGACCCTGCGAGATGCCGCTGGTATCTTCGTTGATCAGAGTGTCATAGCCGTTTTCCAAGGTCTTGATGAAACGGTCGACATGGGCCATCCGGCAGGCTTCATAGATCTCTTCGTCAGTCGCATCCGGTTTGCCAAAACGGATATTCTCCCTGATCGTACCATCAAACAGCCACGCATCCTGTAAAACCATACCGAAGATCGATCTTAGATCTTCTCTGGTATAATCCTTAATATCCTTATAATCCACATAGATGGTACCGCCATTGAGTTCATAGAAACGCATCAGCAGCTTGACCAGCGTCGTCTTGCCGGCACCCGTGGGACCAACGATCGCTACATCCTTGCCCGGGGCCACATACATCGAAAAGTCGTTGATGACGATCTTATCGGGATCGTAACCGAACCTGACGTTTTCAAAAGTGACGTTGCCTTCGATCTTGAGCTGACCATCCTCATCTCTGATATTGACCGGGTCACTGGCCTCAGCGACTTCTTCGGTCTCATTCAAAAGATCAAAGATCCTTTCCGCTGCTGCGATCATGGTCTGGATGGTATTCATCAGCTGCGCGATCGAAGAGATGGGATGTTGCAGACGACGCACATAGGTCGTGAAAGCCTGTATATCGCCGATGGCCATGACGCCCTGAATGACCTCAAAGCCACCCACCAGACACACTGCCACATAACCGACGTTCTGCAAGAAGCCGGTCAGCGGATGCATGACACCCGAATAAAATTGGGACTTGAAAGCCGCATTGCGCAGATTTTCATTGAGTTCATCGAAACGCTGTAAAGATCTGTCTTCATAGTTGTAGGTTTTCACCAGCATGTGTCCGGAATACATCTCCTCCACATGGCCGTTGATCTCACCCAGATACTTGGAATGAGCCGAGAAGTGTTTCTGTGACTTCTTGACCGTGATGGCCGCGATGATACCAGACAAAGGAATTACGATCAAAGAGATGATCGTCAGCTTCCACGATATCGTCAACATCATGAACAAGACACCTACGATATTGACCATGGAGTTGAGGACCTGCGAGATCGTCGAAGTCAGGTTGTTGGCGATATTGTCGACATCGTTGGTGACGCGTGACAAAACATCGCCGTGGGTCTTGGAATCGAAGTACTTTAAAGGCAGTTTATTGATCTTGCGTGAGATGTCGTCTCTTAATTTATAAGAGATGTTGACCGCAATATTTACATGCAAAGCATTGACCAGATAGTCGATCAAAGCGCTGATCGCATAAATGACCAAGATCGTGATGACAAGTCTTCCGATCAGATCGAAATCGATGCCCTCACCTCCGGCATACTTGGAAATGATACCGGAAGAGATCAGCGTTGTCACATTGCCGATCAGTTTGGGACCGTAGATGCACATGACGGTGGAAGTCACCATCAGGACCAGGGAGAGGATGATCCGGGCATAATAGGGTCTTACGTAAGTTGCCAGCTGTTCTAAAGTGCCCTTAAAATTCTTGGGCTTTTCAACTAATCTCATCGGGGGCATCAGGCAAGTTCCTCCTTTGAAAGCTGGGAATAGGCGATCTGCCGGTAGACCTCACAGTCTTTAAGCAGCTCCTCGTGTTTACCCTCTCCCACGATCTTGCCTTCATCCAGCACGATGATCTTATCGGCATTCTTGATCGTTGCGATCCTCTGCGCCACGATGAAGACCGTCGATTTGGTCTTTTCAATAAGTTTATTCAAAGCCGCTCGTAGTTTCTTATCCGTCTCATAGTCCAAAGCCGAGAAACTGTCATCAAAGATATAGATATTGCGTTTTTCCGCCAGTGCTCTGGCAATGGACAGACGCTGTTTTTGACCACCCGAGACATTGGTACCGCCCTGCGTAATCGTAGCATCAAGACCGCCTTCCTTTTCCGCCACGATATTTTCGGATTGGGAAATGCGAATGGCTTCACTCAGATCTTCTTCACTGATATCCCGACCAAACTCGATATTGGAACGGATATCCCCGGTAAACAGGACCGCCTTTTGCGTAGCCATACCGATCTTGTCGTGCAATTGTTTCTGCTCAACGTCTCTGATATCTTCGCCACAATAAGTGATCCTTCCCTCACTGACATCGAAGAGTCTTGGTATAAGTTTGATGATCGTCGATTTGCCCGAACCGGTCGAACCGATGAATGCCACCGTCTCGCCAGGCTCGGCTTTAAAGCTCACATCCTCTAAGACCGCCTCTTCGGCACCGGGATAGCGGAAAGTCACATGTTCAAAAGACAGGACCCCGTTTTCTTGAGGCAGCTGTTTGGGCTCTTCGGGATCCAGAATGACATTTTGTGTATCCAGTACTTCCTTGATACGTTTGACGGAAACCAAAGATCGCGGAATCATGAAGAAGGAGACCGTGACCATCATGAAAGACATGACTACATGCATCGCATACTGGCTGAAAGCCATCATGTCGCCGATCGTCATCGCATCGATATCGATCTGCTTGGCCGCAAACCAGGTGATGGAAACCGTCAAAGCATTCATGACCAAAGTCATGACCGGACCCATGATGTTCATGACATTGGAAACAAAGAGATCCGTTTTTCTTAAATCACTGTTGATATCATCGAATTTCTGCTCCTCGATCTTTTGCGAATTGAAGGCTCTTATTACCAGCATGCCATCCAGGAATTCACGCATGACATTGTTTATCTTATCCGTCAGTTTCTGAATGACTTCGAATTTTGGTACCGCAAAGACTGCCAGCACGACCATCGCACAGACGATGACCCCGATCGCTACGATCAAAAGCCACGAGATATTGGGATAACGCAGAACTTTGAAGACCGCCGTGATACCCATGATCGGCGACATCAGCATCATCCGCATCATCATCTGGATCAGCTGCTGGATCTTGGTGATATCGTTGCCCGTCCTGGTGATCAAAGAGGAAGTCGAGAATCTTGAGAATTCACTGGAAGAGAAAGATTCGACTTTCGCAAAGACATCGCGGCGCATGGTAGCTGCGATCTTGGTTGCCGTGCTGGTTGCCAGATAGGTCGACAGGATCTGTACTACGACCCCGACCGCGGCTATCGCCAGCATCTTCAATCCGGCACTTAAGATATATGAGGTTTGGATACTGTCAGCTGCCAGACCAACATCGGCATATAAGTCCCGGATATACAGTCTGGCCATCGAAGAATAGTTGTCCTCTAAGCCACTTAGTTTATCAGCCAGCTGTGCCTTGATCGCCGAAGCATCTGTCTCGTTGTCCAAACCATATTGCCCGGCCAGATAATTGTAGACCAAAGCTTCCAGCATCACCTCATCAAGCTCATCGTTTATAAGCAGATAGGCATCCTCATTTAAAACGACCTGCTGCTTATCGACGCTTAAAACCGAGCCCTTATTGACTTTCTGGTAAGCGCTCATGACTTTGGCTGTATCTTCTGCCGACAAAAACCTGATGATCTTATCCATATCCTTTTGGGTAACGATCATTGGCTTGGTCTCCGTGATACCCCCATATTGAATGCCGTTGGTTACGATACCCGACATGTAGTCAGGCAAAGTCAGTTCCGTCTGTACCTGCAGGAAAGTCAAAGCGATGACCGCAATGACGATAAGCAGATACGGTTTCATGTACTTAAAGATCAGCTTCATCTTCCGCCTCCCTTATATTCTTTACAAATCTTTCCGCCACCCGATAGAAAGCTTCAAGATCCTTTTCATCAATTCCCTTCAGCATCAAAGCCTCTAGCTCCTCGCCTCTTTGGGCGACTCTTTCCCCATAGCCTTTTAGTCTTTCCGTAACCCGGATGTAGTTGCGTCGGCGATCTTCGGCAGCATTTTCCCGATAAATGAGATCCTTATCTTCCAAAGAATTCAGACAGCCCGTCATCGACGCCTTCTTGAGCCCCGTGAGATCCTCCAGATCCTTCTGACAGATATCTTCCCCCTCATGGGTCAAAAGATAGTTGACGATCTGAAACTGGGTAAGATTGAGACCCTTTTTCACCTCAAAGCCATGGGACATATATTTTTTAATACCGTGATCCAGCCTGATCACTTCCTTCAAGATCCCTTTTTCCATATCCCTCCAAAAAATTAGTTTGTTTCCAAACTAATTATTATTATATTCCTATTTTATATATATACAAGACCCCGCGATCTTCTCACGGGGTCTTTTGTAAGTTTTAAATATTTGGTTTACGCAACTACTCTTCAACCACCTTGGACTGATGTTCTGCAATGTATGCCTGGATCTTCTTTCTCTCTTCCTGATCGATCGGATACTTCAGGCTGATCAATACAGCACACAAAGCCATGATCGCCGGTAACAGACCGATGACAACGATCATCCATGTCAGCATCGTCGGCATCTTTGACAGTTCACCGATATAGTCACCGGTAACGGAATCGACACGATAGCCGATCGCGATCAGGATAGCTCCAACGATGGCGGAAGACAAAGCTGTCTGAGCTTTCTGCAAGAGACCACCTAAAACAGCCGAGAGAGCGGAACGGTCTTTGCCGGTCTTATAGATCGTGTAGTCCATGATCTCCATACCGATGCTGGAGCCCGGAATGAAGTCGACACCGATGAACAGCGCCATAATGAACATAGCGGCAAAGAAGACGACCGGCATTTTCTGTAAGAAACCGGTGATCTGGCCAATGAACATCAGTAAGCCGCCGGCTCCCTGCATGATCAAATCGAAACGCTGCATCTTGACGAAGTCGCCTTTGAAGGCTTTCAGGATCGGTGTCGCAATGACGGTACCCAGAATCAACGGGAACAGCATCATCAGCGAAACGATCATGGAATAAGTCGCCAGCGCGCCGTAATCGACAACACCCGTGCTCAGATCCGTGCAATATGCATATTTGACATAGTAAGACGGAGCAGCAAATAAGAAGGTCCAGATGAAACCGGAGAAGACATCCTTGGCCGTATTGATAAGCATCGGCTTGTTGGTCTTGCACAGTTCGATGAAATCGGCTAACTTGACTTTTTCATCTTCATCCTGTTCCACGACATGCTTCTCTTTGACCATTAACCAGCCCAAGATCGAAATGACGCAAGAGATGCCCATCGCTATGGCCGCAACCAGCGTATAAGCCAGCTTGAAGCTGCCCACAGCCGCCTGAACAGAAACGATGATGGCTGTCAAACCGGAACCGACCATACCCAGGACCATGACCCACAGACGCGGTCCGATCAGCAGTTTAGCTCTTTCTTCCGGATCGGAAGTCATCGTTCTGAATAAGAGGTTCTGGTTGTAGAAAGATGTACCGATATCGAAAACAAAATAGAAGAAGATGACCCAGATCGTGACCAGTAAAGGCGTCTTGGTTATCGCATTAGGAAGTGAATACAAAGCGATCGTGCCAAGTCCGGTCATGATGATGGAAAGCATGAAGAACGGCTTGTATTTGCCATGCTTGGTGACCTTGGCATTATCCATGATCGTACCCTGGATCGGATCATCGAACGCATCGATGAATCGCGCGGCCAGAAGTAAAGTCGTGGCAAGCGTAGCGCCCCATTCGCCTAAGCCCGCGTAGTCGGTCATGTAGTTCATGAACATCGTTGACATGAAGATCGCTGCCAGACCGTTGTTGGTCGATAAGGCAGTAGCACCGAAGATCTCTTTAAAGCCTACGGCTTCTGCGGATCTCTCTTTTTTTTGTTTTTTAAACATAATTACCCCTTCCCGAATCTTTGATTCGATACCTTGATTATAAGCGCTTACATCAAGGCTTTATATCGAATTTTAATTTTTCTTATACAATATTAGATAATGTATCAAGAAAATGATGAACCAAAAGTAAAAAGTTCAAAAAACCGAACAAAATCAATCATTCATAATAAAAGCGCCTATTGGTTGTCACGTCCAACACGTGATTTCCATAGGCACTTTTTTAGTTTTCGAAGTTGAAGTCACCAGGTCATTTGCCAGATCCCGGAGACTTTGATGAGAAACTATTTAAACAGGATGTTGTTCATAACGGACTCAAGATATTCCTGTCTACCTGATCCGGGCAGTTCCGGAGCACCAAGCTCTTCCGCATAATGGAACAGCTCTTCCAGACTCGTCTCGTTGTTTCTGATCTTCTGGCCCAGTTCGTTGTTCCAGGAGGAATATTTGTCCTTGACGAACTGATCGATACGACCGTCTTCAATGATCTCTGCCGCTTTGATTAATCCTAAGGCGAAAGTATCCATACCCAGGATATAGGCGTGGAACATATCTTCCAGCGTATAGGAAGGACGTCTGGTCTTGGAGTCGAAGTTGAAGCCACCGGTCAGACCACCATTCTTCAATACTTCATACATACATAAAGTCGCATCATAGACGTTGAACGGGAATTCATCGGTATCCCAACCCAGTAACATGTCGCCCTGGTTGGCGTCGATGGAGCCTAACATGCCATTGATTGCGGAGATGCGCAGGTCATGCTGGAAAGTATGACCGGCCAAAGTCGCATGGTTGGCTTCGATGTTCATCTTGAAATCCTTATCCAAACCATACTGTCTTAAGAAACCGATGGCCGTTGCCGCATCGAAGTCATACTGGTGCTTCATCGGCTCTTTCGGTTTGGGTTCGATATAGAAGTCACCCTTGAAACCGATAGATCTTCCATAATCCACCGCCATATGCATCAGCTTGGCGATATTCTCCTGTTCAAACTTCACATCGGTATTAAGTAAGGTCTCATAACCTTCTCTACCGCCCCAGAAGACATAACCTTTGCCACCTAACTTGACCGTCAGATCCAAAGCCTTCTTGATCTGAGCTGCCGCAAAAGCGTAGACATCGACCGAGTTGGTGGAACCAGCGCCGTTCATGAAACGCGGATTGCCAAACATGTTGGCCGTGCCCCACAGACACTTGATGTCGGTACCTTCCATCTTT
This sequence comes from Erysipelotrichaceae bacterium, assembly GCA_017432895.1. Lineage (GTDB taxonomy): Bacteria > Bacillota_I > Bacilli_A > Erysipelotrichales > Erysipelotrichaceae > Colivicinus. Next base: position 93,733 of record JAFRIG010000017.1, read on the forward strand.
TCCAGGATGTAGTCCGAGATCTCATCGAGTCTTCTGTTGGTCTCTTTGATGTCATCAGCTTCCGGAACCAGGTCCACATCATGGAAGCAGAAGTATCTGATACCTAACTTCTTCATGAATTCAAAACCGGCATCGACCTTGGCTTTGGCATGTTCCATGGTGCCCTTTTCAGATGCGCCGAAAGATTTGTCAGCCGTATCACGGCCAAACATGTCGGTACCACCGGCACAGAGGTTGTGCCACCAGGCCATCGCAAACGGCAGATGTTCGCTCATCTTCTTGCCCATGATGACTCGATCGGCATCGTAGTACTTGAAAGCCATAGGGTTCGTCGAATCCTTGCCCTCAAACACAATTACGGGGATGTTTTCAAAAATCTCGCTCATTTCTTTCTCCTTCTTTTATCTGAAATTAAGTTTTAATAGATCTGCTTTTCCTTTTGAATGATAGACCAGCTTCAAGGCTGCCGTACCTGTATGCGACAAACTGATAGAAGCCTTGGACCAGTGATCGCATTTTTCGCATGTGATCTTTCCAGCCTGTTCATCATCAAGACAGACATCGAAATAGCCCTCTTCATCCGCCTTGTAGTCGATGATCAGATCACATGTTCCCTCAAAGTCAAAGTACTTATAGGCGATCAGTGTGCCTTCGCCGATCTGCGTAATATAACGGTTCTTGCCATCATCGGTAATAAATGGACAGCTGATCCTTTGAATGCTTAAGCCAACATGTGGCATCTTGCCGTTAGTCAGGTTGCAGGCTATAATTGCCGGATATTCACCTTGCGCTTTTAATGGTCCGTCATTGAGACCGCAGGAAGTCATCTCCACCTGCGGGATGCTGCCATCTTCTTTGATCTCTATCTTCTCGGCACAGGCTTGTCGGCTGTATGGAGTGCCATGGGTATGACGGTGATAGAAGATATACCACTGATCCTTGACCTTGACGATGCTGCCGTGGTTGTTGCCGGTCATTGCCAGCCTGTCTTTGGTTTCTCTTCCTTTGTAGCCGACATCGCCATTGGAAATGATGACCCCGCCGTAATGGAAGTCATGATCCGGATAATCACTAGTGGCATAACAGAGTTCGTGGTTAACTTCTGAAGAATAGATGAAGTAGTACTTGTCACCTATCTTCCTGATGGAACTGGCTTCAAAGAAGGCGTGTCCCTGAAACTGAGTCCCATAAGCGTCGAACTGTCCGGGCATGATCTTCATCGGTTCACTTTTCACCGTCAGCATGTCATCAGCCAGTTCGACCGTAAAGGCACCTTGAATGCCTAAAGGTTCGGCCTTTATTTCTTCTTTGGTCTTATCAAACAGTTTTCTTTCCACGATCTTTAAGGTCGGTTTGATCAAAGCCTTTTTGATCTTGCCCATATTGGCCATCTGCGGAGCACCGATCGCCCAGCCGTAATATAAGCGGATCACACCGTCATCATTGATAACGGCCGGATCAAAAGTGATATGGCGCTGATAGTCGCTTCCATCTTCGTTGCGTACACAGCCGTGATAGGCATAAGGGCCTTCCGGCTTATCAGCCACAGCCACATGGATGGGCCCGGTAAAAGCCCCGCCGGCCAAAGCGTAGTAGAGATAATAACGTCCGTCATTGCCTTCCACCACATCCGGGGCATAGAGATCCTTGTATTTGCCATTAGGATCGTAGTCGGGATCCAGCGATTTATCATAGCTGATGCCATGATATGTCCAATCGCTTAGATCATCTACAGGTGCCGAGTAGAAAGTGTAGTTTTCTTCACAATACCTTTTCCCGCCTTCTCTATCATGCGAACCGAAGACATACAGACGGTCATTGAAGACGTGTGGTTCGCCATCGGGGATATAGACATCCAAAGGCAGATAGGGATTATAAACCTGTTTCTTAGTCATCGTTTTTTAGCTCCTTGTATAATTGTTTGACACTCGGATAGATCTTTGCGTATTTCTGATATCTTTCTTCGTAGCGTTTCGCGATCTTTTCATCAGCTTCAATATGACCCTTAACCTTAAACAGACTATCGGCACATGCCTCGACACTCTCATATAAGCCATCGGCACACATGCCTAACATCGCTCCTCCATAACCGGGTCCTTCTTCCGAAGCGGGGATCAGTAATTCGATATTCAGCACATTGGCGATGATCCTGCACCAGAGTTTTGATCGGGAACCGCCGCCGCAGATATTGCTGGTAGTGATATTTATACCGGCAGCCTTCAGTTCTTCAAAACAGTCTCTGATCGCATAAGCTACACCTTCCAAGACCGCGAGATACATATCTTCTTTGGAAGTATCCATACTCATGCCGATAAACAATGATCTGGCATCGGTATCGTTGATCGGACTTCTTTCCCCCATCAGATAAGGCAGGAAGTAGACGTTGTTTCGACCTAACATCTCATCGTCGATCTTTGATTGTATCGCTTCATAATCGCCATCTTTCAGGATCTCTTCAGCGAACCACTTGTTACAAGAGGCGGCCGATAAGATACAGGCCATCAGATGATACTTCCCATTGGCATGGGCGAAGTTGTGGATCGCCTTGTTTTCGTTGTCCTTGAACTCATCGCAGGAGATGAATAAGGTCCCCGAAGTTCCCAAGGAGATGTTGCAGGAATTATCGTGGACCGTAGCGGTACCGATAGCTGCCGCCGCATTGTCACCTGCTCCGGCGACGACCTTGACATCTTGTGATAAACCAAGTTCTTCGGCGATCTCTTTCTTCACTGTACCGATCACTTCATAGCTCTCATAGAGATCAGGTAGCTGACTTCTGTTTATACCACAGATCGCCAGCATTTCATCCGACCATTTCTTGTTCTTCACATCTAACAATAAGGTGCCCGAAGCATCGGAATAGTCCCCCGCAAAGACCCCAGTGAGACGATAATTGATATAGTCTTTCGGCAACATGATCCTGGCGATCTTCTTGAAGTTTTCCGGTTCGTTGTTTTTAACCCACAGGATCTTGGGAGCCGTGAAACCCGCAAAGGCCATGTTGGCGGTATATTGACTTAATTTTTCAACACCGATAACTTCATTTAAATATACCATCTCTTTATCCGTGCGGCCATCATTCCACAAAATAGCCGGTCTGATCACTTCATCCTGTTCATCCAGGATCACCAGACCATGCATCTGGCCACCGGCGCCGATCGCCCTGACCTTCTTGGGATCATAGCCCTTCAGCAGTTCTTTTAAACCTTCTTTGACGGCTTTCTTCCAGTCCTCAGGGTCCTGTTGCGACCAGCCCGGTTTGGGAAAATACAAAGGATATTCTTTACTGATACTGTTTAAGATGTTTCCGGTTTCATCGACCAGCAGCAGTTTGACGGCACTGGTCCCCAGATCGATTCCGATATAGTACATATGATTCTTCCTTTTCCTTCATTTTCAGTTTATGTTTTTTTCTTTTTTTCAACAATGACAATATAGGCCTTATGACACGACAATCTTGCGATTATCTGCTAAGATGAGATTATGCTGGAATACGAGATCATAAACAACCCAAGAATCAGAAGGATCAACCTTTTTGTCAATGAAGTCACCTATCGTGCCCACCACCTGCATAGCGAAACGGAGATAATTTTACTGATGGACGGCAAGGGAGAGATCACCATCTCGGGCAAGTCCCTTCCCGTAGAAAAAGACGATATTATTCTGATCAATGGAGCCCAACCTCATGAGATCCGCGCAAATCAGGAAAAGCTGCTTTGCCTGATCTTACAAGTCTCCCGCAGTTTTCTAAATGAATATGTAAACGACCTGAGAAACATCAGTTTTATGGATAATGTCATTTCTCATAACGATAAAAGTAATGAAGATCTAAGAGCCATCATGTACGAACTTGGAAAGATCTATTTTGCGAATAATGAGAACTATCAGCTCAAATGTATCAGCCTGCTTACCGGTCTTATAAGCAGCTTATTGGACAGCTGTGCCTATGAGAAGATCCCCGAGAACGTCTTTGAAAGAAAGCTGCAGAAAGAAGAAAGGATCAGCCGCATCCTAAGTGAGATCGAAGACCGTCATCAGGAACAGATCCGTCTGGAAGATATCGCCAAAAAGGAAGGGATCACGGTAACTCACCTTTCCCATCTGATCAAAGATTCTTGCGGTATCGGCTTTCAGGACTATCTCTCCGATATTCGCTTTGAACATTCACTTTCCCTTTTGGCTAACGACAAGCTGTCTCTCTCGGATATTGCTCAGGAAAGCGGCTTCTCCGAACTCAAATACATGAATGCCATGTATCTCAAGACCTTCTCCCTTTCTGCCGCCAAATATCGCCAGGAAGTTCCACAGATCTCCTACACCAAGAAAAAAGATGCTTTCACCTTGGAAAACATCCTTGATCCAAACGATAGTCTTTCGATTATCAGAAAGTATTCTATATAATCAGAGATTCTCTTTCAGCCATTCACCGCTTAGCTGAATGCATTTAAGCGGATCCTTATCGACGAAATTCCGGTGGCATTCGAGAATTACGGCTTCCGTTTCATTTTCAATGGCGATCTGTTTCATACCAAGCAGATCCATATTGCCGGCACCCAGTTCCAAGACATCGGACTTGATGATCGGCGTCATAGGCAACTTCTTTAGTCTGCTGCCTCGATCGGCGATATGCCAGAGTTTCATGCGCTTGCCAAGCTTTTTCATCCACTGCATGGCATCTGCACCACCATCAGTGAACCAGTAGGAATCAAATTCGAAGTTCAAATATTCAGGATCCGTCTTTTCGATCAATATCTCATAGGCGCATTTGCCCGACTTCGTCTTTAACAGTTCGACATTGTGGTTGTGGTACAGCAATTCCAATCCGTTTTCTTTGACCGCTTTGCCGGCAGCATTGAGTCTGTTCGCCAGCTCCAGTACTTTGTCTTCATCCTGATAATCATAGCGATACATGCCGGTGATCACGATGTATTTGGCAGACAACTGTTTTGCCTGTTCACAGATACCTTTAACGTCCTTCTCCAATGAACCCAGGTCAACATGTAAAGAGATAACTTCAATATCGTTTTCTGTGACCATTTTGAACCAGTTGAGATCACCGCTTTTGCCTGCCGGCATGCCAAAAAGGCCGGTCAGGATCTTCACGGCCAAGGGGGAATGGTGGATCATGAAATGATTCAGTTCCAGACCGGTATAACCGGCTTCTTTGATCTGTTTCAGGAGCGCTGAAGTCTGTTCCTCATTTTTGATGATCGACCCCAGCACGATCTGCTGTACATATGTTTTCATCTTCTCTTCTTTCATAATAACTGTCATTAAAATGTCTGCGCAGGAATTCGATATCATCCAGCATTAACTCAAAGGTTTCCGGTGTACCTACACTTGAGGTGCTGCAGGCGTGGAAGCTGTCTTTGATCATGATCAGATCACAATCCGCCCCGTTTTTCCGATACAGCTCGCAGATCGTTTCCGCATCGGCTCTAAGCGTTTCGTTGGCATCGAAACTGATCAGTGCCGGAGGCATCTTATCAAAGCATTCAAAGGTTCGCATGTCGAGACGATGATCGCCTTTATCACCGTTTGGCGCAAACAGCTTACCGATCCCGCCATTATCCACAGCCTCCGGTTCCACCGTGTTGTCTTTTATCTCATAGTAGGATCTATCCAAACCGCCATATATGCAACATAACGGTGATTGCGGAAGCATGCAGGCGGGCAAATATTCGTTCATATCGATCAATGTGATCGCTGTTGCCAGACACAGATAGCCACCGGCCGATTCACCCGTTAAAGCGATCTTAGCCTTTGGAAACTGTTCATGGACAGCCAGAAAGGCCTTTACACAGTCCTCGATCGCGGCGGGATAAGTATTCTCAGGGGAAAGCCGATAGTCGATCGAAATGACATCATAACCGGAAAACCTCGCCAAAACGGAACAGTAGGCTCTGGTCGCCTTCGCACTGCCCGAGACGAAACCGCCGCCGTGCAGATACATAATGATGTTGTCATTGATCCTGTTGTCGGGACTGGTCAGCTCGCCATGGATCCCGTTGAGATCCAGAGAAGTGACCTTGACGCCTTTTTCCTTCTTCATAAAGGAATAGCCGATATTGCACATAAGACGTACCAGCTTCCAGTTGACTTTTTCCAGTCCGTCTTTGAATACAAAGCCACCTGTCGCATTACCAACGATCTTCGCGGTATCTTGCATCTGTTTTGAACTTGCCTGTATAACTTTCATCACATTTTCCTCCGTGTTACAATGTAAATATAGAACACAGTGACGCAAAGTCATACATCATGTTGCAGAACCTTTGTCCTTTCTGCAACACCCAAATCATAAAATGTCGGAGAAAACCATGAAAGAAGATCTCAGAAACCGCTTAAGCAGGCAATTGATAAAGAATGCTCTACTGGAGCTGTTACAAACCAAGAAAAGCTATGATATCAACGTCCGGGAGCTTTCAAACAAAGCCCAGGTCAATCGTTCGACCTTTTATCGTCACTACGATTCCGTGGCCGATGTCCTGAATGAGGTCATTGACGACATGGTCCAGGTCATCAAGGATACCAATAAATCTTCCTACTACGATCCCAACCATGCCGGAGACTACATCTACGATGCCGTCCGCTTCTTCGAGGAACATCGGGAATACGATCCGTTACTGGTATCGGATGATATCGCCTTTCAGAAACTGACCAGTTCACTTGCTTTCACGGTCCACGACAGTGTCGGCAGACTCTCCTATCACAACAAAGACGAAGAGAAATACCTGACTGACTTTCTCTTAAGCGGCACCTACTCCATCATCCGTGAATGGATCTCTGATGGCAGGAAGAAACCGGCCAAAGAGATCTCGGATCTGCTTTTCCGTCTCTCGGCCGGAGCTGTTTCTCACTATTAGATCTGCCATTGTTCGTGCCAATGGATGACAGGCATTTCACCCTCAAATTCCAGCGGCAGGATTACATAATTTGCGATCGAAGTATTCGCCTTACCCATCAGAGGAGTTGACATCATCCAGAGCTTCTCTTTTATTGTCGCCTTATACTTCTTATCGTAAGTGGAAGCGATCGCCCTGGTCAGTTTGTCGTGGACTTTTTCATCCACCACAAACTCCGGTACCCAGCGATCAGCTATTGAGACATAGATATCCTTGCCGGGATACTTGAAGATGCAGGATAATTGCGAATTGTAAGAAGAAACACCCGGCTCATCGACATGGGGATCACCCAATGATTTATAGGGACCCTGGATATTGTCGGCTACGGCAACTTCCGAAGGATTGGGAATATAACCGCTCATTCCTGAAGTCAAAAGATAATACTTGCCGTTTCTCTTGAAACAGGTCACGCCTTCTCTGGTAAAAGGAGGTTTGATGCCCTGATAGTGATAGACGGGTTCGCCAATGCAGGCTGTCCCTTCTTCATTCAGCTTGGCACTTATCAGATCCTCGTGGTCAGTCTCCACAAACAGATAGATATCGCCATTGTCATCATAGTTGAAATCAAAGTCGCCACACTTCTTGCCAAAAGCCTGATACTTCTCATTTATGCAGGTATAAGGACCCTTAAAACTGTCTGCTTTAAAGATCGCAAAGGATGCGGAATCATTGTATTTAATCCAGCAGATATACTCACCTGATTTATTTTTAATGATATGGGGACGGTCTATCCTTCTTTCATAGAACATCACGTTCTTCTTGTCGTTTGAAGGCTCGATCAGATAACCCTCATCCTTCCAGTTATAGAAGTCTTTGGAAGAATAGTATCTGATCCCATAGGTCCACATTTTGTCTTTGCCGGTCGTTTTTTCCTTGTTTTCGCCATACCAGTAGAAGGTATCGCCATCGACAAAGATGTAACCGCCATGGGCTTGTATCCTTTTGCCGTTTTCATCAAGATAGACCTGTCCGGGTCTGATGGAACTGTTCATATTGAGTCCTTTCCTTTCAGCTTTTTTTGAACTGCTGCAAGATGCGATTGAGCTGTTTCACCGTCTCCGGATCAACTTCACCTGCCTGCTTGAGCAGATCGATCAGTCTCATTCTGCCAAGCATCTTCTGTAAAGCCGGGTTTTGGGAAGCCGATTCCGCCACATCGCCTCTGGAGGCCGTCATCTTGGCCATCATCTGATCCATGACCGCTGAGGCTTGCGGATCAGCCATGATCGAGCCAAAGGTATCGTTGACTGAGAAGCAGGACTCGTCGAGCTCATCCTGATCGAACCAGTTGGTTACGGCTGCTTTTTTGTTTAAGACGTAGCTGAGATCGCGTTGCTCGACATAATCAAATTCACATTCATCGCACAGATCACCGGCAACGGCTTTCACTTCGATATGACCATTAAGTTCAACATCGAACACGAAGACCCGATGAGCTTTCTTGCTTTCTAAAAGTTCGCCATTGACGTAGAGAGAGACCTCATCCTGATTGGAGAAGACTTTGATCTGTGTCTTATTTTCATTGCGGTTCTTATAACCTTTGGCGGCGATATAGATGAAAGGCTCCTTGGACCAGTAGGCCTTATAGAGATAGAAGGCGTCCTTTCTGATCTTTCTATCCATCGTCACCAGACCCTTCTGGTTCTGCCCGTGTTTGCCACCCTCATCTCGGCCATCAGCCGCAAAGTCGAACATGTTCCAGGCGTAGGTGCACCACAGCCAGGGTCTTTCTTCGATCAGCTTCAGGATGTGCTCGTGATAGACGCACTGATAGCTTTGCGAATAGTCGCCTTTTTCCGGAGCACTGCTGTAGAAGTCCGGATTGGTATCGGCCCCGTATTCGGAGAAACCGATAGGCTTATTAGGATACTTGGCATGCCACTCATCAAAGAATTCTTCATTCTGTTCCAGAACACCGACATACCAGCCGAAATAAAGGTTGTAGGCATTGACATCCGGGATCTCAAGGATCGGAGAATCCGTTTCCAGCATGAAAACGTTGGCCATCGTCGTAAGTCTATTAGGATCAAGCCTGTGAGCCAGATCGTTCAGTATCCGATGGTTCTCCAGTACATCCTCATTAACGGCCGAAGCTGCCGTGATCTCATTGGAAAGACCCCAGACAACGATCGAAGGATGATTGTAATTCTGGATGATGAGTTCTTTCATCTGAGAAATGGTATTCTCTCTTCCCTCGCTCATATGCATGGTGATATAAGGGATCTCCGCCCAGACGATCAGGCCGTATCTGTCACAAAGATCATAGAAGTATTGGGCATGCTGGTAATGAGCCAGACGGATGGAATTGGCACCCATTTCTCTGATCAAAGCGATATCTTCCTCATGCATCGCCTGAGTCAAAGCGTTGCCGCAGCCCAGTCTGTCCTGATGACGGGAAACACCTCGCAAAGGATAAGATCTTCCATTTAACAGGAAACCCTTCTGCGCATCGATCTCATAGCTGCGGCAGCCATATGCTACACATCTTTCATCATTATCGATAGAGACCTTCATTTCATAAAGATAAGGATCGTCAATGCCATCCCAGAGATGGACATCTTCAATGATGAATTCCGCTTTGGCGTAGCCATCTTTTGACACGACTTCTTTTTTCTGACCGTCGGTCACGAAGGTAACAGTCGTATCACCGTTTTCGAGCCACGCTTCCACCAGTATCCTGGCGTTTTTGCCTTCGATGCTTGGCGTCACCTTGACCGCTTGCGAACCATAGTGGCCCAAGGCAAAATGGACTTTCGGCACGGTCAACAGATATACATTTCTATAAATACCGCCATAGAAAGTGAAGTCGGCACTTTGCGGATAGACTCTCTGATTTCTGTCATTATCGGCACTTACGACCAGCAGGTTATCTTCTTTTAATTCATCTGTCAGATCGACTCGGAACGTCGAATAACCGCCTTCGTGTGTTGCCAGGAGTTTTCCATTGAGATAGACTTCACAACTCATGGCGACAGCTTCAAACTCGATCCAAAGATCTTCATCATTCAGTTCGGGTTTTTTGAACTGTTTCAGATAAAAGCATTTTCCTCTGTAATAATCATTTCCGCCGTCCTGACCGTCTTTCTCATTCCAGGTATGAGGAAGATCGACTTTTTCCAGTCCGGAAAGATCGGTCTGACCAAGATCGACCGTTTCTTTTGAAAAATAGAAATCGTGATTGAATAATGTTTTTTTCATAATGTACCTACTCTATAGTGAAATCCAACAGATCGATGGATCCTGTTCCCTGATATGCGATTTTTAATGACGATACCCCTCCAAACGGAATCTCTATAGTAGATTTACACCATTTCTCACTTGGGGATATCTTTACGTTTTCTTCATTGATCTGCAACATTCCTTCACCATCTCCTCTGATTCTGACAGAGATATGATATGTTCCTTTCAGATCGAAATATTTATATATTGCAAAGCAACCTTCCTTAAAGTTTGTGATATAAACTTCATCGTTCTTCTGGACAATATAAGGAATATCTTCATCAGTAATCGTGTTGGTGATATGCGGCATGTGTCCGTTTGACAGGTTGCAGCAAATCGCGGCAGGATAGTTTCCTTCTTTTAGATATCCCTCATTCAATCCGCAGGAACTGCATTCGACCTGATCTATATGGCCGTTCTCATTGAAATACACCTTCTCGGCACAAGCCTGTCGGGAATAGGTGGAATGATGAGTCTGACGGTGATAGAAGATATACCACTGGCCATTTACACATTCCAGGGAACCGTGGTTGTTTCCCGTCTGGTTGAGACGGTCTTCTTTCTTTCTGTTTTTATATCCGACGTCCCCATTATTGATGATGACTCCCTGGTATACGAAGTCCCTGTCCGGATACTTTGAAACAGCATAGGATAAAGAAGCGGAATCTTCATCGGAATAGATGAAATAATACAACCCGTCGATCTTACGGATCGAAGCAGCTTCATAGAATGCGTGTCCTTCAAAAGAAGTACCTTGAGCAAAGAACTGCCCCTCGACGATCTTTTTTGGTTCCGTTTTAACGGTAAGCATGTCATCTTCCAGCTCCACGTGGCAGGCACCCATAATATCGTCTTTATAAGTTTTTAATTCTTTGGAAGAACGTCCAAACAGTTTCGTTTCCACTGCCCTGAGCATTAGCCTTTTAACGAATCTGTTTCTTGGAAGCGACATCTTTCTTCCACCATTATGTGCACCTGCAGCGACCATCGACAAGGACCAGCCATAATACATGCGGATCGTTCCCTCATCGTTGATCACAGTGGGATCTGCCGGCAGATATCTTAAGAACGGAGAACCATCTTCGTATCTAACGAAACCATGGAAACGATATCTTCCGGCAGGAGTATCACAAACAGCGACACGGATCGGTGTATTATGACCATTGGCAGTCGCGGAAACACCGCCGGCGATCGTGTAATATAGATAATATCTGCCATCGTTTCCTCTTACGACATCCGGTGCATAGAGGTCACTGAAGCCTTCCTTACACAGAGGGTCATCCTGACTGCTGTAGATCTCTCCTTCATAGTGCCAGTTGCCAAGATCATCTAATGGCGCGCTGTAACATACATAGTTTCCCGCTTGACAATATCTTGTTCCGCCGGCGATATCATGGGATCCATAGAGATAGATCCGATTATTGAAGACATGCGGTTCGCCATCCGGAATGTATTCGTTTAATGACAGGAATGGATTAAACACTGTATTTGCCATACGGAAAGAGGCTTATTCAGCCTCTCCTCTTCTTGCTTTGAGTTCCGCATACATCTTTTCTCTGACTTCACCCTGGATCGGATACTTTCTTAACATCAGGATCGCCAGGAAGCAGCAGATTGCCGGAACCAGTGCGATAACGACCATCATGCCTGTCTGCATGCTGGAGAAGTGCTGTAAAGCGCTCGGTAATAAGTCACCGGTCACTTCATCGACACCATAACCGAACATCGTCAAGACAGCCAAAGCAGCCGTAGATGCGATCGCATTCTGACCTTTGTCGAGGATCTTGAAACCGGCTACGACGATAGCACCGTCTTCTTTACCTGTCTTCCAGGCATTGTAGTCGATACATTCGGTCCTGAAGATGGACATCGGAATGAAGGCGAAGCCCTGGAAGAAGTACATCAGCGCAAACATGCCGATGAAGATATACGGGCTGGTCTGCATGATGCCCAGCAGATGCAAGACAAACATCGCCAGACCAACGATAGCTTCACAAGTCGTAGTGAGCGTGATCATCTTGACCGGACCAAGCTTGTTCATCAAAGGTCTGGCCAGTGCGATCGACACGAACATGACTAAGAACGTACCGGCGGACATGATCAGCGTCGTATTGCCAAGTGCCGCATCATCGACATGGCCATTGACGGAGAAATAAGTCCATTTTAAGTAGTAGGTATTGGCTGCCATCATGAAGACATAGATGAAGCCATGGAACAACTGAGCCATGAAAAAGGTCCTCAATGCTTCGTTGTTCTTGAAGATGGAGATGATCTCTTTGAAAGAAACCTTTTCCGATTCCTCTTTCTTTTCTTCTTTTACAGCATTCTGTTCCTTAACAAACGATACGGCCAGTAAAGAGATAACTAAACCTACGGCAACATAAGAGATCGTGGTTAAACCGAAACCTTTGGAGATCGAACCGGTCATTGCCTTGAAAGAAGCATAGATCTTTAAGAATGAACTCAAAGACATACCGACAACGATCGCCACGATCCTGCCCCAGAACATCTGATTGCCTCTGACCTTGGTGTCAAGAGTCATGGCCTGCTGGATGGGAGCTTGCGCATCGAAGGAATAACCGAAGTCATAGATCAGATAGAAGAACAGCATCCAGACGATAATGGCAACGAAATTGTGTTTGATGAGATCCGGCATAAAATACATACCGACCAGCGCAACACCCATCATGACGATGGACAGGATCTGGAAAGGCTTGTATTTGCCACCCTTGCCGATCTTGACCGATTCCATGAACCAGCCCTGGATCGGATCATCGATCGCATCGACGATTCTGCCTACCAGCAAGACGATACCGGCAACGACTGTTGCCCAGCTTGAATCGATACCTGCATAGTCGGTCAGATATACGGCAAAGTAGCTGCCGACCAGACCCGATGCGATAACGGACATGACCGTCATGCCGCAATAACCGAAATAGCCTGTAAAGGTATCAGGATATACGTGTTTTTTCTTTTCTTTTTTTGCCATAAAATTGTTTTCCCCTTTTATTATGCGATTTTATGATAACGCTTTCTTTTAGGGAAATATTGTAATTATGTAATATTTATTATAAATTTAAAATATGAAAAGAGAAATGCTGGAATATTATTGTGATTCGATCCGGGAACTGTATTCCATGAATATCTTTCTGTTTCAAAAAGGATCTGAAGATATCGACCTTAGTCAGCTGACTTTGACTGAAAACGTTTCCTTCGCCTTTGACAAAGGTATCACGGATTTCTATTCCGCCGGTAACTTATTCGATACGACGAAAATGGTCTCTTATTATATTTCCGACGATGACATCGCCTTTGGCTGTGTCAGTGACATGAACAGCAGCTATTGCCTTTATATCGGACCATGCATGCTTTCCGATTTGAATCAACGGCTGATGAACGCCATGATGAACCGCTACAATTCCCCCTTCGTTCATGATCCTGAGCGCTATTATGACCAGCTGCATTCCTATCTGGCCAAACTGCCCCGCCTTTCGCAAGAGCGTTTCCTGATGCTGTTACAATTTTCCAACGCTTTCGTCAACGGTGTACAACTGGAAGTCGATCGTTTTCATGCCTCCTCTTTTTCAAAAAAGAAGCTCGCCCTTGACAGTAAAAAAAGAAAGATCAGCGAAACAAAGGAAAGTTTTGAAATGTCCGGCCGGATCCGCAATTCCCTTCTGGCGCTGGTCAAAACCGGTGATCGGAAAAGACTCAACGACTACTGGGATACTCTAAAAGGCAATAATCCGCTGTTTGATCCCGACCCTTCTTCAAAACTGGATAAGATGAGACAGCGTAAAAACAGTTTCATTCATCTTTTGTCCTATATCGAAAGTCAGATCAAAGACCCCTTTATCTCTACAAGGGTCCTGGACGAGATCCACTTCCGCCATGTTGAAAAGGTCGAAAATGTCGTTTCCGTGCAACAGCTTGAACAGATCTGCCACGATGCTTTGTTCGAACTGACCGGTTTGATCGCCAACAGACAGAATCAGATCATGAGCGATGAACCTCTGATCAAAAAAGCCGTGGAATACATCCACGACCACATCAGTGAAGACCTCTCTTCTTTTGACATCGCCCAGGCTCTACAGATCTCCCGAGGCAGGCTTTCCAATCTCTTCAACAAGGAGATGTCCTGCACACTTCCCGACTATATTGGCAAACAGAAGATCGAAGTTGCCAAGACTCTGTTAGAAACCACCGATATGCATATCATCGATATCAGTTCCTATCTCTCGTTTTCTTCCCAATCCTATTTTCAGAATATCTTTAAAAAATACAGCGGCATGACGCCAAAGCAGTATCGCAGACTCAAAGATGATCAATGATCACTCAGGATCTTCCTGATCGCAGGATCAAAGACATATTCCCTGATCAGTTCAAAGTACGCACTGATCTTATTTTCCTCATAATTTTTGATCAGATAGCTTGTGATATCGCAAGTCATTTTGGAAAGGATATCCAAAAGAAACCGCTTTTCTTCTTCATTTAAATGCGGGTTGCGGATCGAAGCGACACTGATCTTGTTTTTTATCATTTCCGCCATCTTCTTGGAAAAATACGGAAGCTCATTCCCCCGGGATACGATCAAAGAATAATCGCGGTTTTCCTCGATTTGGATGGTCATCTGCCTGATCACCTTTTCGATTTCCTCGACATTAAGCTGAGCCTCACTTATCTTTTTGCCGATCTCGGCAAACATCTCATCGATCAGTTGTTCAAAAACGGCATCGATATCGTAGTAATGCAGATAAAATGTCGAACGGTTGACATCCGCCCGATCAACCAGTTCCTTGACGCTGATCTGCCGATAATCACTTTTCTCTCTTAACAGCTGCAGATAAGCTTCCTTGACAGCCTTTTTCGTTTTAGCGATCCTTCTATCCATTTTTCTCCTTTTTTCAGTCATTTTCTTTCTTTTGTCTATTATTCAACAGGTGTGTTTCGATGTTTATGTTCTTTTTTCCTTCTTATCATAGAATGAAATCAGACATTTGTCTATTTATGGATATATGTCGAGGAGGAAAAATATGATAATCGAAAAGACCGCCACTTCCAAAAGAATGAATGTTAACTTCCTTCTAATTTGACACTCAATCAACAGGATATTGATCATGACAGCCGTTCAGACCTTTGAATACTGATGATTTCAGGGTTTGGATGGCTGTTTTTATGTGGAGAAGTGTGGTATAATTTGAGTGTCAGTG
>JAFRIG010000018.1 GCA_017432895.1 Erysipelotrichaceae bacterium
CTTTAATCTATTTAGACTCAATCATGAGTTTGATCAGCCATTTATAAACCAGGAACAGGCCATAGGCATCCAGGGAACAGTATTCCCTAAGATTCTCCATGATCCTTTCTTCATCCTGAGTATCGTTCTTGCCGATATCCCGCCAGCTGAAGACGGCTTCCATGCCATCGTAAATATCCAGATCCTTATAGGAATAATCGGAACAGATATCGACCAGTTTCTTCAAAGTGAAGTTGCCCTGCATCCGCACATCATAAATCAGGCCTTCCAGAAACGGCTCAGCCAGATCATAGAACCTGGCATTGATCGCTTCCAGTCTTTCCTTATATTCCGGGAACATCTCGCCCAACTCCGTCAGTCTAAGACACTCCGCTCCCCAGGCGTTGTAAGCCAGGATCGGGCCCTCTTGCGGCAGATATTCAAACAGAGCTTCCACGAATTCCCTGCGGCAATCCCCTGTTCCAAGGAAAGTTCGGTGTTCCATCTTTCCGTTTTCATCGATGTAGTACAGGGCGAATTCGAAGCACACCACGTCCATCGGCCTCATCCGTTCATAGATCGGTACCAGGTAGCGATCCCATTCGAAATCGATGAACGAGATCGGTCTTTTTTCGATCCTGTTTAACCACTGTATGAGCGGATAGCGATCGATGAACAGGCCACCGTTACGTGAAGCCATGATCTGGGCATACTGGACTTTGTTTCCTTCCAGCTGTGATGGATCGGCATCTTTCAGATAGAGGATGCCTTCCTTGTACATCTTGTTTTTGTTCTGGCTTAAGACCAGGGTCAGGATCGAATCATCGGCTTCCGCTTCTTCTTGCGGGAAACATCTATCGTAGTATTCACATAAGCCATTTAGCTTGCAAAAGTGGCATTTTTTGGCCGGCTGTCCTTCAATATCGAAGGACTCCATTCTGCTTATCAGTCCCTTATAATCGAACTGTTCGCTGCATACCAGATCTTTGATCTTTTTGTTTTTAAAACTGTCGTTACATGCGAAGAGCTTTTCCGCATCCAGTTGACCTTCATTGATATAATCGCCATTGAAGCTGAGAAGATAGATATCACTAACTTTCACGCCGGAGTTTTCCAGGACCTGAGCCGTGATCCGATAGCTCAATAAGTCGAGTTCTCTTATCAGCGTTCCGTAATAGATGAAATAAAGATCGAAAGTTTCCCCTTTTTTGTGCATAAAAGGAACATTCACCCTCATCTCACCATCCATGAAACGCGGATAAACGAACCACTCATACTGATCTATCTGAGAAAAGAACCGATCGGCAGGATCATTTCTTACTCCTTCATAACATTCATCTATGTGAAGAAACTTCTTCACCAGCTCGATGATGTTCTCATCGGAACGCAGATACGGTCGAAACACGCTGGCCAAGTCTTTACTGTAGAAGTAAAGCCTTTCGCAACGCAGGAACTTTTTGAGATCGCTTATATGATACATATCTGCCTCTGTCTATATTATATCTTAGTTTGTGTGAAAATTCCTTAAAAGCTACCCGCTAAATTATAAGCGAATGCCGTTTTTCAGACATTTGCTTTGATAAATTAGCTAAAATTATTGCCTCTATAGCCTATCCAGTGCATCCGATATTATCAAATCATATTTCCAGGTTAAGCTGAATTCA
>JAFRIG010000019.1 GCA_017432895.1 Erysipelotrichaceae bacterium
ACTGTAACAAAAAAGCACGATTTCTCGTGCTTTAGATCCTTGTTTTGAAGAAGGAAGGAACATCATCCTCTTCAGGATTGCTCAATACTTCATCCTGTCTGGGATTTTCATCCTGGAACGGAACGGTATTGGCCGCCGGTCTATCGAAGATCAGATCGGTCTGCGCAGAAGCGCTGTGGGTGGTATTGGGAAGATCGAAACCGGTCGCGATGACGGTGACGATGATCGCTTCACCCAGAGATTCGTTGATGGCGACACCATAGATGATATCGATATCGTTGCCGGCCGCTTCCTTGATGAAATCGACCGCAATGGATGAATCCTGCAAAGAGATATTGGGACCACCGGTGATGTTGATAATCGCCGATTTGGCACCCTTGATATTGGCTTCAAGCAGCGGAGAACGGATTGCTCTGGCTGCGGCTTCCTTGGCCTTGTTTTCACCCTGAGCCATTCCGATACCGATAAGAGCCGTACCCTTGCCGGCCATGACCGTCTTGATATCCGCAAAATCCAGGTTGATGAATGCCGGGACAGCGATCAGATCAGTGATAGTCTGAACGCCCTGTCTTAAGACGTTGTCGGCTTCCTTGAAAGCTTCCTGCATCGGGATCTTGCCGATGACGTTGAGCAGCTGGTTGTTGGAAACGATGATGAGTGAATCGACATACTGTTTGATCTGCTCGATACCGACATTGGCCTGGTCCATTCTCTTGCGGCCTTCAAAGTCGAAAGGCTTGGTCACGATACCAACGATAAGAGCACCCATCTCTCTGGCGAATTTCGCAAAGATCGGAGCTGCACCGGTTCCGGTACCGCCGCCCATACCGCAGGTGATAAAGACCATATCGGCACCTGCGAGAGCCTTTTTGATCTCATCCTGGGATTCCAAAGCCGCCTTCTGACCCATTTCCGGATTGCCGCCGGCACCTAAGCCCTTGGTAAGTTCGGCACCCAAAACGATCTTATTGGGACACTTGGAAAGATTCAGCGACTGGATATCGGTATTGCAGACATAGAAGTCGACACCTTTGACTCCATCATTGACCATGCGGGAAACGGCATTGCAGCCGGCTCCACCGATACCGAATACCTTGATCCTTGCTACTTGGCTATATTCAGGTTTGATACTCATCTAATTTCCTCCCTTTTCAATATACTGTTTAAATAGGTTCTTGATCTTGGTAGTGATCGTTTCACCTTCGGAATCCAGCTGTTTCTGGTCGATAAGTGAGTCATATTTAAGCAGATCGATGCACGAGACATCCAAATCATACATATTTACTTTATCACGATAAATGAAGAAAGTGCCATACAAAGCGGTAAAAGAAGGATCTCTGACCCCGATCGTATCGGGATAGTAACAGCGCAATTCACATTGTGCTTTCTCCTTCAACGTATCCGAGAGGGCCTTCATCTGTTCCCCTTCGCCGGTCAGTACGATCGAAGCTCCCGCATCGATGATCGGCTTGCACATGGTGATGAGCTTATCACACAGCGTATCCAGCGGTTTTCTTAACACTTCATTCAACATACCTGTCGAGATCGTATTGGTACTGCCCGAATCGCTCCAGGCGTAGATGATATCGTCGGGATACTCACTTTCATAGTTCAGGGAATATTTTACCAGTTTGGCGATATCGTTGTATGGAATATTGTAAGTCCGATAGACCTTGTTGATAAGGGAATTCAATCCATCGAAGACGATCTCGGTCGATACCAGCTTGCCCTTGGATAGCAGCGATAGATAGGTGCAGCTGCGATGGACGTCCAGGACGATGATGCTGCGATTGAGGGATTCTTCAAACAGGGAAGCTTCCCTGGCGATCGCATAGGTATTAAGGACGATGTCCAATACCTGTAACCCCGCACTTTCCACAGCCGAGACATAATCGAAACAGACCCCGATATCCGCACACAAGAGATCGATATCGACGATCACCTCGTTGCACAGTTCCTTTTCCGGCAGTCTTCTGGTCGCAATGCCATTGATCGTGTATTTGACGATCATCGGATTGACGACCATGACATCCTTGTCTACGGCACTCTTAAGGGAATTGGAGATAGCTCTGGCGATATCGTCTTTTTTGACGACACCGGATTCGATCACGACCTTGGAACGAAGCGGGAAACGCTTGAAGTTATAGGCCGGCAAAACCAGCAACACCTTTTCAAGCTGCGAACCGATCTTCTCTGAAGTTTTGGCTGCGGCGTTTTTGATGTCACTGATCAGAACTTCCTGGTTCATAACTTTAAAATCGCTGATAGCATTGCTTGGGTACTTATCAGCTCTTATGATGTTGAATCGGGTATTATAATACTCGCCTACCAGGATCCTGATCTCGTTTTCACACAGCTCGATGGCGGCGTAGATCTGTTTGATATTTTTACTCATACAAAGTAATTTTAGCATAATTTAAAAACAGTAAATAGACAAAATAAATTTATATTTGCATTTATAAAACAGTTATGATAAAGTAATAAAGCGTTAATCGAGAAAGGGGGCAAGCTGTATGTCAAGAGTTTGTGCTATCACTGGTAAAAAACAGATGTCTGGTAATAACCGTTCACATTCACTTCGTGCTACACGCCGTAAATGGAATGTAAATCTTCAGACCGTTACAATGATGGTTGATGGTAAACCAAAGAAGGTTCGCGTTTCTGCCCGCGCACTTAGAACTTTAAAAAATCAGGCAAAGG
>JAFRIG010000020.1 GCA_017432895.1 Erysipelotrichaceae bacterium
CATTGGTCCATCAGCAGCAGAAACTACTAATATAGCGCCATCCATTTGAGCAGCACCTGTAATCATGTTCTTTACATAGTCAGCATGTCCTGGGCAGTCAACATGAGCATAGTGTCTCTTTTCAGTCTTGTATTCAACGTGAGCGGTATTGATAGTGATACCACGAGCCTTCTCTTCCGGAGCACCATCGATCTGGTCGTAAGCCTTGAATTCGGCCTGACCCTTTTCTGACAATCTCTTAGTGATTGCTGCAGTTAAAGTTGTTTTACCATGGTCGATATGACCGATAGTACCAATATTGACGTGTTCTAACGAACGGTCAAATTTTTCTTTTGCCATCTTAAGTTTTTTTCCTCCTAATTCAACAATACTATTTTAAGATAAATGATCCCATTTAGCAATTGCTATCGGGTGTTTTTCTTGATGATTTCATCGGCTATGCTTTCAGGTACTTGTGCATAGTGATCCATCTGCATCATGTAGTTTCCGCGACCCTGAGTATTGGATCTCAGGTCGGTCGCGTAACCGAACATCTGGGACAGAGGGATGTATGCTCTGATGACCACGGCATTGCCTCTTTCTTCCTGATCATTGATATGACCGCGGCGTTTCGTGACATCGCCCATGACGGTACCGAGGTACTCGGCAGGTACGACGATCTCGACGTCCATGATCGGTTCCAGCAGAACCGGATCACATTTTTTCGCCGCTTCCTTCAGCGCCAGGCTGGCTGCCGTCTTGAAGGCCATTTCCGAAGAGTCGACTTCGTGATATGAACCGTCAAATAGCGTTGCCTTGATGTCGACGACCGGATATCCGGCGATCAGTCCGTTTTCCAGCGCTGCTTTCAAGCCTTCCATCGTCGGCTTGATATATTCCCTTGGAACGGTACCGCCGACCACGGCATCGATGAATTCAAATCCTTTGCCTGTTTCGTTGGGCTCGAATTTGATCCAGACATGTCCATACTGGCCACGGCCACCGGACTGTCTGACGAAACGTCCTTCGCAATCCGCAGACTTTCTGATCGTTTCGCGATAGGCGACCTGCGGTTTGCCGACATTGCATTCGACTTTGAATTCGCGTTTCATCCTGTCGACGATGATATCCAAGTGCAGTTCACCCATACCGGCGATGATCGTTTGTCCGGTCTCTTCGTCGGTATATGTCTTGAAGGTCGGGTCTTCTTCAGCCAGCTTGGCTAAAGCGGCATCCATCTTGACGGAATCGGCCTTGGTTTTGGGCTCGACCGACATCTGAATGACCGGCTCGGGGAAGACCATCGTTTCCAGAATGATCGGATGTTTCTCGTCGCAAAGGGTATCGCCGGTCGTCGTGTTCTTTAAGCCCACGGCTGCGGCGATATCACCGGCGTCGACCTCTTCGATATCGGCGCGGTGGTTCGCATGCATCTGCACCAGACGGCCGAATCTTTCTTTGCTGTCTTTGGTGGCATTAAGCACATAGGAACCGGCTGCCGCTACGCCGGAATAGACTCTGAAGTAGGTGAGTCTTCCGACGAAGGGGTCGGTCATGACCTTGAAGGCCAAAGCCGCAAAGGGTTCCTTGTCGTCCGCATGTCTTTCCGCTTCATCGCCAAACTTCGTCGTACCTTTGATAGCCGGTACGTCTAAAGGCGAGGGCAGATATTCGACGATCGCATCCAGCAAAAGCTGAATGCCTTTGTTTTTATAGGCCGAACCGCACAGGACCGGGAAGAATTCCGAAGTCAGGACCGCTTTTCTGATCGCCTGTTTGATCAGTCCGATCGGCGGTTCCTGTTCGTCGAGGATGACTTCCATGAGTTCGTCGTCGTAATCGCAGAGTTTTTCGATCAGCTCGTTGCGCATGATCTCCGCTTCATCGACGTATTGGGCTTCGATCTCACTTTCTTTGATATCCGTGCCCTGATCATTGGGATAGGTATACTGTTTCCTTTCGACCAGGTCAATAATACCGCGGAAGGTGTTCTCGGCGCCGACCGGCATCTGGATGGCTGCCGCTTCGGCGGCCAGCTTTTCGCCGATCGATCTTACCGACATCATGAAGTCGGCACCTGTCGCATCCATCTTGTTAGCGAAGACGATCCTCGGAACTCCATAGGTCGAGGCCTGCCGCCAGACGGTTTCGGTCTGCGGTTCCACACCGGCTTTGGCGTCAAGGACCGTGACTGCACCATCCAAGACCCGCAAAGATCTTTCTACTTCGACCGTAAAGTCGACGTGACCCGGGGTATCGATGATGTTGATCCTGGTCTTAGGCATCTGGTTTGCGGAACCCGGCCAGAAGGTCGTCGTGGCAGCCGAGGTGATCGTGATACCTCTTTCCTGCTCCTGTTCCATCCAGTCCATCTGACTGGCGCCATCGTGTGTTTCGCCGATCTTGTGTGTTTTTCCGGTAAAGAAAAGAATTCTTTCTGTACAGGTAGTCTTGCCTGCATCGATGTGCGCCATGATGCCAATATTCCTAGTATTTTCTAAAGCATATTGACGTGCCATAACGTTTCTTCCTTTCTAATTACCAGCGATAATGAGCAAATGCTTTGTTTGCTTCGGCCATCTTGTGGGTATCTTCTTTCTTCTTGACAGACTGACCGACACCGTTGGATGCGTCGATGATCTCGGCGGCTAATCTTTCTTCCATGGTCCTTTCGCCTCTTAATCTGGAATAGTTAACGATCCATCTTAAGCCCAGCGTGAGTCTTCTTTCATCGGAAACTTCGACCGGGACCTGGTAGTTGGCACCACCGACTCTTCTTAATTTCAGTTCGAGTTCAGGCATGACATTGTCCAAGGCTTTTTCAAATACTTCCATGGGCTGCTGGCCTGTCTTCTTTTCTACGATATCGAATGCATTGTACAGGATATTCTGTGCGACACCTTTTTTACCATCTAACATGATCTTGTTGATTAAACGTGTCACAAGCTTGGAATTGTAGATCGGGTCTACCAATACATCTCGTTTCGCAATATGTCCTTTTCTTGGCATTTTTAATCTCCTTTCATGTTTTACTTAGGTTTTTTGGCGCCGTATAATGAACGACCCTGCATCCTTCCATCAACACCCGCGCAGTCCAGAGTGCCTCTGATGATGTGATAACGGACACCTGGTAAATCCTTAACACGTCCGCCACGGATCATGACAACTGAGTGTTCCTGAAGGTTGTGCCCGATACCGGGGATGTAAGCTGTAACTTCCATACCGTTGGATAAACGGACGCGGGCATACTTTCTCAAAGCCGAGTTAGGTTTCTTAGGAGTCATCGTACCGACACGGGTGCAAACGCCTCTTTTCTGAGGAGAGTGCAGATCGATAGGACGGTTCTTCAAAGAGTTGTAACCTCTATTCAAAGCCGGAGCTTTTGACTTGAATGTTCTCGCTTTTCTGCCTTTTCTTACTAACTGATTAATTGTTGGCATGTTATCTCCTTTCTTTTTTATGAAGCACACGTTTTCAGGTGTGCCAAATATCTGACTTATATATAGATCCTCTCGGATCTGTCAGCCTTCTTATATTATCAAAACGATGAGCCCAAATCAAGCATAAAATGCTTATTTTTCGCATTTTTCGCTGTTTCACGGCTCCAGTCGTGCCAAAATGACTTTCCGGTGCCCTGATTTGTTTTGAAAGAAAGGCTCTACTATAATAATATATGGATATAAATCAATAAAGAGGACATGCAATGGAACAGATAATCAAGAGCCTGTTGGAAAACGACTTGTACAAGTTTTCGATGGGGCAGGCCATCTATCATCAGTACTCCGACTACAAGACGACTTGGTCTTTCAAATGTCGCAATGAGGATGTCCGCTTCTCCAAGGAAGTGGTCGAGGAGATCAGAAGACAGGTCAAACTGTATTGCGGGCTGCGTTTTACGGAAGATGAATTGAACTATCTCAACGACATCAGATGGATCAAGGGCAGTTATGTCGACTTTTTAAGGATCTGGCAGCCCCGCTATGACGACTTTCTGATCGAGCTTGGCGATGACGGCCGGCTGATCATGGAGACTTCCGGGACCTGGCTGTCTACTTCGATGTACGAGGTACCGGCTTTGGCCATCGTCAATGAAGTTTATTTCCGGATGAACTACGACTATGATGAACTTTACAAGGAATTCATCAGAAAGGCCGATGAGAAATGCGCCAAGGTCGCCAGTGGGGAATACGAACTCAATTCCTATTCCGAATTCGGTTTACGCCGTAGGCTGTCGGGTGAAGCTCAGGAATACATCGTCACCAAACTCAAGGAAGCCAAAAATCCCTTGTCCCGCTATGTTGGAACTTCCAACGTCTATCTGGCCAAGAAATACGATCTGACCCCGGTTGGCACCATGGCCCATGAATGGATCATGTGTGTAGGCCAGGGTGATCACAAACACAATCCGGCTTATTCCAATTACTATGCTCTGGATGCCTGGGTCAAAGAGTATTCCGTTTTAAACGGTACGGCTTTGACCGATACGATCACGACCGAGTGTTTTTTAAGGGATTTCCGTTTGACTTTTGCGACGCTGTTCTCCGGTGTCAGACACGACAGCTCCGATCCTATCGAATGGGGCGAGAAGATGCTGGAGCACTACAAGAAGCTGGGCATCGATCCCATCAACAAGACCTTCCTGTTCTCGGATTCTTTGAATTTCGAAAAGGCGACGATGATCTGCCGCCATTTCAAAGACAAGTGCAAGGTCGCTTTCGGGATCGGCACCTATCTGTCCAACGACACCTCGGTGGCTCCTTTGAATATCGTCATGAAAGTGACCAAGTGCAACGGCCAGGATGTGGCCAAGATCTCCGATGTGGATGGCAAGTCCATGTGCAAGAACCAGGAATATGTTGATTATCTGCAAAGAAGTATCGAATGGCGTATGAAAAACGAGGTGGCAAAAGATGTTTGATGCAAAAAAAGAGACCGAAAGGATCATTGAATTTATCCGTGATTACTATTCCAAGCATAATCTGAAAGGAGCCGTCTTAGGTATCTCCGGAGGCAAGGATTCGGGGGTGGTGGCCGGCCTTATGTGCGAGGCTTTAGGTCCGGAAAATGTTGTCGGCGTGACACTGCCTTGTCATTCCAAGGCTGCCGATCGAAACGATGCCTTACTGGTAGCGGAAAAGTTTGGCTTTGAGATGCTCAATATCGATCTGACCAGCGTCTATGATGCCTTCAAGGGTGAAGTAGGCAAACTTGGCGATTTTTCGGATGAGGAACTGAAGAATTCCGATATCAATATCAAGCCGCGTCTGCGCATGGCTTCGGTCTATTATCTGGCCGCTTTGCTGTCTGCAACCAGAGGCGGGACTTATATCGTTCCCGGTACCAGCAATGCCTGTGAACTCTACGTGGGCTATTTCACCAAGGGCGGCGATTCGGTCTACGACATTGCTCCGATCTATTCTTTGACCGTGGAAGAGGTCATCAAGGTTGGTGAAGTGATCGGCGTTCCGGAAAAAGTGCTCTACCGCACACCGGATGATGGCATCTCCGGTCTGAGTGATGAAGACAAGCTGGGCGTCAAATACACCGATATCGCCAAAGTCATCAAAGGCGAAGAGATAGATTCTGTTGAAAAGGAAAAGATCGAAAAGCTTCATAATTCGGCAGCCCACAAGTTCAATATTCCCGTCTATAAACATGAATAGGATCGGCATCTACTGTGGTTCCTTCGATCCGGTCCACAAGGGCCATATCGCCATCGCCAGAGCCTGTGTAGAGCAGGATCTGGTCGATGAAGTCTGGATCATTGCGACCGGTGCCTATTGGGACAAAAATGATCTGACACCGTTTAGTGAGCGGATCGCGATGCTGAAAATGGCGGCAAAAGAGGGCATCGTGATCGATGAGACCTATAACGAGCTGCCCTATACTTATCAGATCTTTGAGCAGCTTGAAAATGATCATCCCGACAAGCGTTTCTCTCTGATTTTAGGCGGCGACAATCTGCCCCGTTTCGATCAGTGGCGCAATTATGAATATCTGCTGAACTTTGATTTCATCATTTTGCCTCGCGGTGAAATTGATGAAAAAGAAGTCAAAGAGATCATGAAGAAATTCAACAAGGAAAACTACGCGATCCTCAAGCTTGAGCCGATCGCGATCTCTTCGACCTTTATCCGTGAGCATCTCCATGACTATGAAGCGATAAAGGATATGATCGATAAGAAAGTCTATGATCATCTGATCGGGATGGAAAGGAAAAAAGAATATGCAACACGAGATCACAAGTCCGCATCCTCTGCTGGATGAAAACGGTCATTTAATTGAGACCGGCTATGCCAGAAGTCTGATCCTAAAATACGACCGTCAGGCGATCAAGGCCAATTCCTTGCGGATCAAGGAATGGGATTATTATCTGGTTTATAATAAGGACTACGCCCTGGCTTTAACGATCGACGACAATTCCTATATGGCTCTGGATTCGATCTCGCTGATCGATCTGAGGATCCCCTGGGAACACACCAATTCGCCGATGAAGGCCTTTACTTTGGGCAAACGCAATTTTCCGGCTTCTTCGGATACGGGTGATATAAGCGTTCAAGGCAAGAATTATGATATCTCCTTCATCAACAATGAGAAGGAAAGGATCCTGGAATTCAGGATGGACGACTTTTATGAAAAAAAGCCGATCAAAGGACGCATCGTCTTGGAGAAAAAGAGAGATGATTCGATGGTCATCGTCACCCCTTACAAGGAAAGCAAGGTTCACTTCTATTACAACCAGAAGATCAACTGTATGCCTGCCGAGGGTGTAGTGGAATTTGATGGCCAGGAGTATGTATTTAAAAAGGAAGACAGCTTTGCGGTCTTAGACTGGGGCAGGGGCGTGTGGACCTACAAGAATACCTGGTACTGGGGTTCGGCTTCCGGTTTAGCTGATGGTAAACGCTTCGGTTTCAATATCGGCTACGGTTTCGGGGATACTTCGGCAGCCAGCGAAAACATGCTGTTCTATGAAGGCAAGGCCCATAAGCTCTCGCAGGTCACCTTCAATATTCCGATGAAAGAGGGCAAGGAGGATTATCTTTCACCCTGGACTTTCACCTCGGATGATAGACGTTTCGAGATGGATTTCATACCGATCCTTGATCGGGCGTCGAATACCGATTTCATCATCTTGGGTTCCGATCAGCATCAGGTCTTCGGCCGATTCTCAGGCACCTGTATATTGGATGATGGAACAAAGCTCAAGATCAAGGACCTGACCGGTTTTGCCGAGAAGGTCAGCAACAAATGGTAAAGAAAAGGGAGATGTGATCTCCCTTGATTTTTTAATCGGCTAAGGAACCAAATGGATCCCAGGGTTGTAAAACGACCGGTTTCTTTTTCAAAGCGGCTAACTGCTTTTTGTTCAGATATTTCTTGTGGACGACGGCTTCAAAGACGTATTTGTCGAACCACGTATCGGAAGCGATGTAGTAGCCCTTGTTGGCGACCTTGTCACCCCAGGAGTTTTCGATTTTCCAGCGGGTCGGCTTGTTTTTGACGAGGTTGACACCGGTGAAGACCATGGCGTGGTTCATCGCCGATTCCCAGGTGTCCAGCATTTCCGCCTTGCTAAAGCTAAGATCCATGCGCAGGGTGTTCTCAAAATCGAAACTCTGGTCATCCCAGAGGCCGTAGTCGCGATCGCCGTCCTTGCCGCAGTCGCAGCCAAACCAGACGATCTCCTTGTCTTTGAGCTGTTTCAGGATCAGACCCTTGAAGTCTTCGATCGGCAGGTTGAGGAACAAGACCGGATTCTTGGTACCGGCGACATTGCCCAGATACTTAACGGTGTAGGTCTGATAGAAAGGTTTATCCTCAGTCGGGCCGTTGATGATGCCGACATAGTCGTCCAGATCGACGCCCAGATACTTCTCGTACATCTCCATCGGCGTGACGTTGTAGAAGGCGTGATATTTGTCTTTCTTGTCGTAGTATTCAAAGGTAAAGGTTTTGGGTGGTACACCAAAGCAGTCACACAGCAGGTTGTAGCACTGTTTCAAAGCTTCTTCTTTGATGGCTTTGATCTCATCGTCGTTTTCGGCTTTCTTGATGTCGGCCGTGAAGCGACGCAAACGCCTGTTAATTAACATCGTCATATCGCGGGTATGCGAAGACTGGAAGGTCTCGGGCATCGCCGTCTTGGGGCAAAGTCCGTACTTCTTGACCAAGGCCACCATCATGTCCCACTGACCGCCGTCACCGACGATGGTCTTGAGCAGATAACGGGAAGTTTCACTGTCTAAGGGCTGATCTTTTTCGGCGATCATGCATTCCATGAAATAGTTGATCTTTTCCAGTTTGTCGTAGAAGGCCAGGTAGTTCTGGGAAAGTTCGAACTGTTCCTTGATGTCGTATTTCTTGGCGATCATTTCTCTTAAGATGGTCAAAGAAGAGAAGAGCCAGCAGCGGCCGGTGGCCATCTGGTTGGTGACCGGCAGGGTCTTGATGTCGATCGAGAAGAAATTAGGGTTTTCGGCCTTGCCTTCAAGACGTTTGGCTATCGTTTTGATGCTGTTTTCGGTCAGGGCGTTCCTGACGATCCTGGCGGTGTTGTCGGCCAGATATTCCTTATTGAATTCTTCTAATTTCTTGGGTGTTATTGCTTGAAATTTACTCATAAGGTCTCCTTCTTTCTGAAACTATGATACCACCAATCATTGTTTAGTCCTGTTCATACACTATGAAGTATAATAGTTGGTATGGAAGAAAAGCTTTTTAAGATCCATTCGCAATATAAGCCGATGGGCGATCAGCCCTCGGCGATCGAAGCCTTGGCTCAAGGCCTGGAACAAGGCAAGCATGAACAGGTCCTTTTAGGTGCGACCGGTACCGGCAAGACTTTTACGATCGCCAACGTGATCGAAAAGGTCAACAAGCCGACCCTGGTCTTTGCCCACAACAAGACCCTGGCGGGACAGTTGTATTCCGAATTCAAGGCCCTGTTTCCGGAAAATGCGGTGGAATACTTCATTTCCAACTTCGATTTCTATCAGCCGGAAGCCTATATGCCCAAGACCGATACCTACATCGAGAAAAATGCCGTGACCAACGACGAGATCGACATGTTAAGGATGTCGGCGTACAATTCACTTTTGGAAAGAAGAGATGTCATCGTGGTGGCTTCGGTCGCCTGCATCTATGCCGGCAGCAATCCTGAAGACTACAAAGAGATGTTTTTCACTTTGAAGGTCGGAGAGATCATCGACAGGCAAGAGCTGATCAAGAGGCTCATCGTCATGCAATACCAGCGCAACGATGTGGATAAATTAAGAGGTACCTTCTCGGTCAAGGGCGATGTGATCGAGATCTGTCCGGGTCATACCGATAAATTCATCATCAGGGTGGAGATGTTCGATGAAGAGGTGGAGAGGATCACAGAGATCGATCCCGTGACCAAGAATGTTCAAAACGGCTATACCGTCTATTCCTTCTTCCCGGCCAGCGGTTATGCCAGGGACAGAGATGATCTGCAGATAGCCTGCGACAATATCGAGATAGAACTGGAAGAAAGACTCAAATATTTCAAAGAAAAGGGCAAGATGCTGGAATATGAAAGACTTGAACAGCGCTGCCGCTACGATATCGAAGCTTTACGGGAGATGGGCATGTGTTCGGGTATCGAAAACTATGCCATGCATATCGACCACAGAGTACCGGGACAGAGACCCTACAATCTTTTCGACTACTTCGGCGACGATTTTTTGATCATCGTCGATGAATCCCATGTCTCTTTGCCGCAGATCAGGGGCATGTATAACGGCGACCACCAAAGGAAACTTACTTTGGTGGAATACGGTTTCCGTTTGCCCAGTGCTTTGGAAAACAGACCGATGACTTTCGATGAATGGGAGGAATTAAAGGCTCCCCGCATCTACATGTCGGCGACGCCGGGCGACTATGAACTGGAAAGAGGGGGCAAACCGATCGAACAGCTGATCCGTCCGACGGGGCTTCTGGATCCTTTGGTGGAAGTCAGAAAGACGTCGGGTCAGATCGATGATCTGATGGAGGAGATCCGCAAGAACATCGAGAAAAACGAAAGGACACTGGTGACGACTTTGACCGTGAAGATGGCCGAGGATCTCACCGATTATCTCAAGAAGGCCAATTTCAAGGTGGCTTATCTGCATCATGAGACCAAGACGCTGGAAAGAAGCGAGATCATCCATGACCTCAGAGCCGGCAAATACGATGTCTTGGTTGGCATCAACCTGCTCAGGGAGGGCCTGGATCTGCCGGAAGTTTCTTTGATCGCCATTCTGGATGCGGACAAGGAAGGCTTCTTACGTTCTTCCAGATCTTTGATCCAGACCATAGGCCGGGCGGCCCGTAACGAGCATGGTCGGGTCATCATGTATGGCGACAGTATCACCGATTCGATGCGTATCGCCATCGATGAAACAAAAAGAAGAAGGGCCATTCAGGAAAAATACAATGCGGAACATGGCATCACGCCGCGTTCGATCAAGAAGGAACTCAGCGAGGTCATCCATTCCAAGGAAACTCAGGAGATGTCCAAGAAGTACCGCCAGAAGCACAAACACAGCAAGGCGGAAAAGGAGAAGATGATGGCTTCGATCGAGGCGGAGATGAGACAGGCCGCCAAGCAGCTGAATTTCGAAAGAGCTGCCGAATTAAGAGACATCCTCTACGAATTACGAGACGAACAGTAAGATCAGGTTTACCTGATCTTTTCTATGGCACACCATAAAATGTGGTTTATAATAAAGACATGAAAAAACTGCTACTGATAAGCGGCATCTCCGGCGCCGGTAAATCGACGGCGGCCAATATAATCGAAGATATGGGTTATACCTGTATCGACCAGTATCCGGCGGAACTGATACCGGATCTTTTGGAGCTGATCAAGAAGGACGATTCGATCAAATATGAGAAGGTGGCTCTTTCCATCGGCATCAGCGATCTTGACGATTACTTCGATCTGCTGGCCAATTCGGATTTCAAGCCGCAGCTCATCCTGCTGGATGCCAACAAGGAGACCATCATCAACCGCTACAAGTTTACCCGCCGTGTCCATCCGCTGATCGTTTCGAATGTGGCGGCGACTTTGGAGGAAGCGGTCGATATCGAGATGTCCATCTTCAATAAGTTCAAAAAGAAGAATGTCCACATCATCGATACGGATGTTTTGCCGCCCAAGGAACTCAAAAACAAGCTGGATAAGATCCTGCAGTATGACGATTTCAACAACCTGGCCATCACTTTCGAATCTTTCGGCTACAAGAACGGCGTACCGGATGATGCGGATGTCATATTGGATGTCAGGATGCTGGAAAATCCTTTCTATGTGCCTAAGCTCAAAAACAAGAACGGCAACGACAAACCGGTCAGAGAATACGTCCTCAATTCAAAACTTACGCAACGCTATCTGAAAAAGACGATCGCGTATCTGGATTTCATGTTTAAAGCCTATGATAACGAGGAGAAACGGCATCTGACGATCTGTGTGGGCTGCACGGGTGGCCAGCATCGCAGTGTGACGATCGCCAATTACCTCTATGCCTATTACAAAGATAAATATATGTGTTACAAGACACACAGGGAACTTAAATGATGAAAAATGTCGTAGCTATCGGCGGAGGACACGGTCTTTCGGCCATTTTGAGCGGGATCAGGGATATCGAAGATATTAAGATCTCGGCCATCGTGACGGTCGCGGATGACGGCGGTTCGACGGGACGTCTGCGCAAGCGCTATACGATCCCGGCCATGGGCGATATCCGCAATGTCATCGTTGCGCTGTCGGATTCCGAACCTCTGCTTCATGATCTGCTTAACTACCGTTTTGAAGGGGAAGACAATATGGATATTGCCGGCCATTCCTTGGGCAATCTGATCCTGACGGCCCTCACTTCCATGACGGGTTCTTTCAACGAGGCGATCAGGATCACTTCGGCGATGTTACAGGTTAAGGGCAGCATCATTCCTTCCACGCTGGAAAACGTGACCCTTTTTGCGATGATGGATGACGATACGATCGTCAAGGGTGAAGCCAATATCCCAAGTCTGATCCATAACATTGAAAAGGTCTTCTATCAGGGCGAGGTCCATGCCAATAAGGAGGCTGTGAAAGCTATCGAAGAAGCCGATCTGATCATCTACGGTATCGGATCGCTCTATACTTCGATCCTGCCCAATACCATCATTCCGGGCATCAATGCCGCTTTGAATGCTTCCAAAGCGAAAAGGGTCTATTTCGCCAACTGCATGACCCAATCCAACGAGACCTACAACTATGATCTGAGGGAGCATCTGGAAGCTTTCAAGAAACACGACACACCGGTCGATATGGCCATCATCCACAGCGATGAGATCCCGGAAATGATCGCCGCCCGCTATCAGCGGCAGAATTCGATCGAAGTGGTCGATCATGGCGACTGCGGCATCGAGGTACTCAAAAGACCGCTGTTAAGATTCGACAACAATCTGGTCAGACACGATCCCGTAAGGATCAGGGAAGTTCTGGAGAGCATCCTCTGATGTCTTTTACCACCGATATAAAACAGGAGATCGCCAATGTCGATCTGGAGAGACATTGTCAGAAGGCTCAGCTGGCGGCTTTGATGCTGCTGACGTCTTCTTTAACCATTTCTGGGGGTAATATGGGTATCCTGGTACGCAGTGAATCGCCGACGACCTGCAAGAGGGCGATGTATCTGTTAAAGAAGCTTTTTGATGTCGATACTTCCCTGCAGGTGGCCCGCAAGACCAATCTCAAGAAAAACAACGTCTATACCATTCAGATCGAAAAGGGCGGAGTGCAGATCCTGGAAGAGCTCGGTCTGTATTCGCAAAGAGGTCTGGAAAACCATCCCAGTTACGATATCGTCATGCGCAACTGCTGTGCGGCGTCCTATCTGGCCGGCGCTTTTCTGGCCTATGGTTCGTGCAACGACCCTCAGAACAACAATTATCATCTGGAGATCGCCTTGCAGGAGATCGAATATGCCAATTTCATCGTCAAACTGATCTCGCGTTTCGATATGCAAGCCAAGATCGTCAAAAGACGCAACAGCTACGTGGTCTATCTCAAAAAGGCCGACTACGTTTCGGATTTTCTGGCTTTGATCAGAGCCCACGATGCGATGATGCGTTTCGAGGATGAAAGGATAGCCAGAGACTTGAAGAATTCGGTCAGCCGTATCGATAATTGCGAGATAGCCAATGTCGAAAAAAGCATCAGGGCCGGACAGAAGCAGATCGCCGCTATCGAAGCCATCAAACTGGCCGGGAAGTATGACAAACTTAATGAAAAACTGAAAAACGTGGCTGAGATCAGACTGCGTTATCCGGAAGCTTCATTGCTGGAACTGTGTGAGGCTTATCAATCCAATTACGGAGAAGCCATATCCAAGTCGGGTATGAAGCATCGTTTGAATAAGATCGGATCCTATGCGGATTCTTTGGAGGAATGAAGATGAAAGCTATTTTGGTGACCGGTGCTTCCGGTGGCATCGGCAAGGAATTTGCCCGTCAGTTCGCTTATCGGGGCTATGATCTGCTGCTGGTGGCGAGAAGACAAGAGGAATTGGCGAAGATCAAAGAGGAATTCATTGAAGAATACAAGGTCAAGGTCGAGTATCTGGCTTGCGATATCGCCAAGGATCCCAAGGCGGTCTATGATCACTGCAAGCAGAACGATATCGATGTTTCCGTTTTGATCAACAACGCCGGCTATGGCGACTATACTTCTTTCATGAATGCCGATCTGGATAAGCTCGAGGGTATGATCGATCTCAACAACAAGGCTCTGGTAGCTTTGACTTATTATTTCCTGCCGGAAATGAAGAAGCAGGGTTATGGTCATATCATCAATGTGGGATCGGTGGCTTCCTTTATGCCGGGTCCTTACATGGCGGTGTATTATGCGACCAAGGCCTTCGTCATGAGTTTTTCAATGGCTTTAAGGGAAGAATTGAAAAACGATGGCATCAAGGTGTCGGTGTTATGCCCGGGTCCGGTGAGATCGGATTTCTGGAAAGTGGCCGATGCCGATAATACGGCGATGAATACTTCACGTTTCTCCCGCAGTGCCATCGACGCAGCCAAGAGCGGTTATTCCTTATTTGAGACAGGCAAGGCCTATGTCGTGGATGGCTCATTGAATAAGGTACTGGTTGGTTTTGCCAGACATCTGCCGCTGGAACTGTGTGCCAGACTGGTAGGCGAGGTTCAGAAAAGGGTAAAAGGAAAGGCTGATTGATCAGCCTTTTTTGAAGATATCGATGATGAAACAGAAGCTGATATCCGTAGCTTCGGCTTCTTTTAATTTGGCTTTGTCGTCAGGTGAAGTGGTGTTATAGTAGGGCGTCATCATGAAAAGGTCCTGCAGATCTTCCTTGGCGACTTTGGCTGTTTGAGTTATTCTTAATTGTATTTCTCTTTTGAGTCCTTCGATGATGATATCTTCCGCCTGATTGCGGTAGGGTTCAGCGTAGATCAGCTGTTTTAGTTCAAATAGATGGTCGACGTCAGGCCTGACCAGGATGAATCTTCCGTCATCTTTTAAGATCCTGACTATTTCTTTTTCAGCGATCGGGGCGAAGATCGTGACGACTTTATCGGCACACTTGTCCCTTAGTGGATCACGAAAGATCGAGTTAAGCAGGTAAAGGGTGCTTTTGTCGTTTTTGGCGGCGATCTTGAGACCGGACTTGCTGAGATCGATGCCGATTTTGTCATGACACTTGAAGGCGGAAGTGTAGTAGCCTTCCCCACACGCCAGATCGACCAGCGTGTCGTCTTCATTTAAAAATTCATTGACGGCATCTCTTAAAAAGGCGTAGTAGCCTTTTTCCAGAAAGCGCTGGCGAGCCTTGATCATCTCGGGATTGTCGCCGGTATTCTTGGAATTCCTGAGGTTGAGATTTAGGTAGCCTTCCTTGGAAAGATCGTAATTGTGGCCATTTTCACAGCGGTAGGATCTTTCGCTTTTATAGAGTTTGTTTTTGCAGATGGGGCACAAGATATCCATATCAATATTATAGATTTTATAGTAGAATTAGGGTATGAAAAAAGGACTGTTGATCGTATATAGCGGTGTCAGTGGAGTCGGAAAAGGGACGATCCTGGCTAAACTGATGCCCATGGAGGACCTTAATCTGGCTTATTCCGTCTCGATGACGACCAGAAAGCCCCGGGAAGGGGAAGTAGAAGGCGTCAACTATTTCTTCGTCAGTAAGAAGCGGTTTTTGGAGGCGGTGAAAAACGGTGAACTTCTTGAACATGCCCGCTTTGTCGACAACGATTACGGAACGCCCAAAGAATATGTGGAAAGAATGAGAGAAGAGGGGAAGAACGTGATCCTGGAGATCGAGATCAGAGGGGCTAAACAGGTGATGGAGAAGTGTCCCGATGCCTTGAGTATCTACATCGTTCCGCCTTCAATCGAAGAACTGGAAAGAAGACTGAGAGAACGCAGTTCGGAAGACGAACAGACGATCATGAAGCGGATCTCGAAGGCCAAACAGGAGCTCAAGGATATCGATTTCTATGAGCATATCGTCTGCAATGACGATCTGGATAAGGCGGTCGAAGATATCAGGCAGATCATTCTTGATGAGATGAACAAAGAGTAGTTCATCTCATTTTTTTTGAAAAAACATTAGAAATATGCTTTTTATGTTGATTATGCTGCAAAAGAAAAAGCGCCTTGCGGCGCTTGCTTCCCGAACTATTACCTGTTGTAGAATTCGATAACGAGCAGTTCGTTGATCTCCTGATTGAGTTCTTTTCTTTCAGGATATCTGACGTACTTGCCTTTACGGGCGTCTTTGTCTACTTCGACAAAATCCTTGAATGAGACGGTCGCTTCAAGAGACTCGGCTACGAAAGCGTTGTTCTTGTAGTTGTCCTTGATCTCGATGACGGAACCCGGCTTGATCTGGCAGGAAGGAATATCGACCTTCTTGCCGTCGACCAGTACATGGCCATGAGAGACGATCTGTCTGGCCTGTTTCCTGGTGCTGGCAAAGCCCATGCGGTAGACCAGGTTGTCGAGTCTTGATTCCAGCATGACGAACAGGTTGGTACCTGTGACACCTTTCTTCTTGACGGCTTTGATGTAAGTGTTGTAGAACTGCTTCTCACTCAAACCGTACATGTGTCTCATCTTCTGCTTTTCGTCCTTCTGCTGACCGTAGTTGGACTGCTTGACACGTCTGGTTGCGGAACCGTGCTGTCCCGGGATGTAG
Source organism: Erysipelotrichaceae bacterium (assembly GCA_017432895.1). Taxonomy (GTDB): domain Bacteria; phylum Bacillota_I; class Bacilli_A; order Erysipelotrichales; family Erysipelotrichaceae; genus Colivicinus. Next base: position 16,200 of record JAFRIG010000020.1, read on the forward strand.
GGTCTCTTACTTAACTCTTCACCGGTCTCCAGGACCGAGAAGTTTAAACGTCTGGAAATTCTCCAAGTAGGACCTGTGTTTCTTGACATAAGTTTTTCTCCTCCTTAAGTTAAGTACAGGTGTAAATCATTGCCGCGGGTGTCCGTATACGATTTTCGCCAATAGCGCCTGGCTACTTGTCTCCTGCAAAGGTACTGACGCCTGGGGCGGCAACTTTACATGCTGCTATAAAAATTTATGTGCTTAAATATTATCGCAAATCAGGATAGAGAAGTCAATTGAAAAATAGGTGTGTAAATAGTAAAATGAACCTGTATGAAAAGAGAATACCTGTATATCTCGATCGGTGTCCTGGTTCTGATCACACTGATCGCCATCATTGTGACTACCAACAAGAACCGCAAGAAGAATCTCAGGAAACAGCTTGACGATCTTTACGTGCGTTTCAATTCCGTCAAGACCATTCCGCTGGCTTTCAAATTAAACAAGGCTCAGGCCATGGCCAGAAGGAACGAAGAGATGTCGGCTTCGGTCGAAAGCTATTACGATAAATACGAGCAGACGGAAAAACACATCAATCAGATCCAGGATCTGCTTAATGATACTGACGACAGCCTTGGCAGCGTCAAATACAAGGAAGCTCTGGAGATGTTGAAGAACGTCTCCGATGAACTGAGTGTCTGCGAAGGCGAGGTCAGACAGATCGATGATTTCCTGGAAGAGTTCTCCCGCAAGGAGGATATCCAGCGGGAATATTCCGCCAAACTGAAAGAGAAATACCGGGTGGTCAAGACCACCATCAATAAGAATGCTCAGCTGCTTTCGATCTCCTATGACGGTTTCGTCGATAAGCTCAAGGAGATCGAAGATCTCTTCTCTTCTTCGGAAGAGCTGATGTATGCCTCCGATTATACGGCGGCGCAGGAGCAGCTCGAAAGCATCGATCAGCGGCTGGAAAATATCAAATCTTCAGCCAATGCCGTTCCCAAGCTGGTCAAGGATACCAAGGGCGTTCTGCCTTTGATGCTGGATGAGACCAAGCGAGAACTGGCTTTGACCAGACAAAGAGGCGTGTACATCGAACATCTGGATATTGAAAATAAACTGGCCGAGATCGAGGCCGATCTCAATTCCGATGTCCGAGAGCTGATGGCTGCCCACACCGAAGGCATCAAGCCAAGAGTAGCCCAGGCCAAGGATGTGCTCAATGAATTAAACGATAAACTGTCTGAAGAAAACAAGGCCTTCAAGCTGGCCAGAGAGACCAATGACCGGGTCTATGGTCATATCAGTGAGATGGAAAAGGCTGAGAATTATGTGAGGATCGCTTACGATAAGGAATCGGCCCGTTTCGGTCTGGTCGATCTCAAGGAAACCCTGAAGAAGATGCGGGACAGCATCGATAAATATAAGGAAGAATATGAGCTGATCAATGCCGATCTTTCCGACTGCGTCAAGCCGGCTTCGGATGTACTGACGGCAGCGGAGACGCTGGATGCGATGATCGATGTCGATCTCAAGACCCTCTACGCCTACAAGTCGACGATCGACAAGTCTACGGATGGGGAAAGTAGAGCTCAAAGTCAGCTGACCAAGCTGCAGCTGGTCGTTTCGGAAGTCGAGACCAAGCTGGCTGAATACAGGCTGCCGGCGATCGATGAGTCCTATAAGGACGATCTGAAGAAATCCCGGGATTATATCGCCCGGATCAGGGAACTCATCGGTCAGATCCCGATCAACATCACGGAGCTCAATGTATTGCTGGATGAGGCGATCGATTTCATCTACAAATTCTATAACAACATAAACAACGTCGTCGGCATGGGGATCATGGTCGAAAACGCCATCGTCTTCGGCAACAAGTACCGTTCCACTTTCCCGGAGATCGACAGGGAACTTTCCAAGGCGGAGTTCCAGTATCTCAATGGCGAGTACACCAAGGCTTTGAAGACGGCTATCTCCTGCATGGAGACGCTGTTCCCGGAAAATGCGGACGAAAAGATACTGGAGAATGCTTAGTGAAAGTCTATCTTGATGCGGTTTCCACGACCGGTGTCGATGAGAAGGTTCTGGAGACATACAAAAAACTATTGGATGAATATTACTGTAATAGCGATGCCCTGTACGACGATGGCGTCGCTATTTATGATATGCAGGAAAAAGCCAGAGCCCTCATTGCGGGAATGCTGGGGGTGAAGAAAGATGAACTGATCTTTACGGCCGGGGCTTCGGAAGCCAACTCATTGGCTATCAAGGGTCTGGCCTTAAAACATCGTGATCGCAAACACCTCATCACTTCGATCTATGAGCACTCTTCAGTCTATAACAGCTTCAGACAGCTGGAGGAAGACTTCGGTTTTGAGGTAACTTATCTCGATCCTGATGAAAACGGACAGATCACGCCTGTTGCGGTCAAGGAAGCTTTGCGGGATGATACCTTGCTGGTATCGATCATGCATGTGAACAATGAGATCGGAGCCATCAACGATGTCGAAGAGATCGCCAAGATCGTCAAGAGACATCCGGGTACCTATTTCCATTGCGATATCACCCAGTCTTTAGGCAAGCTCGATATCGATCTGGCCAATATCGATATGGCTTCTTTTTCCGCTCATAAGATCCACGGCTTGAAAGGTTCGGGTGCTCTGATGAAGAAGCAGTTCGTCGAACTGCTGCCTTTAATTTCCGGAGGTCAGCAGGAATACTCTTTAAGAGGTGGTACTTCCAATGCCCTAGTCAACATCGTTTTGGCCAGGACTTTGCGGATCGCTTTAGAGAATAAGGAAAAGTATCACGACAAGCTCATGGAACTTCATGATCAGCTCTGTGAGGGCTTGAATGACTTAGTTAAGATCAATTACGCTTCAGGTTTGCCGACTCTGATCAACATCGATACACCCATCCCTTCGGAAGTCTTATTGAACGCTTTGAACGAGAGAGGGATCATGGTCTCTTCCAAGTCGACCTGCGGTTCACGCAAGAACGAAGTCAACAGAACTCTTCATGCCATGGGCTATGATGAGGATCATGCGATCAGGGTCTCTTTCGATCATACCAATACGAAAGAGGAGATCGCTTATTTCATAGAAAATCTTAAGGAGATATTGGATAAGTATGCATGAAATGCTTTATGACCATATCGTGGTCAGATATGGTGAACTGTCCACTAAAGGCAAGAACCGCAAGGAATTCACCAGACAGCTCACTCAGAATATCCGTCACAGATTGAAGGATCATCAGGATCTGACTTACAACACTTTGCATGACGGTCTTTTCATTAAACTCAATGGAAACGACTATGAACAGATCAGGGAAGAGCTGAAGGATATCTTCGGATACGCCTATTTTTCCGGAGCCATCAGAGTGACCAAGGACATCGAAGAAGTCAAGAAAGTGACTTTAAAGCTGGTTCAGAATCATGATGCCAGAACTTTCAAGATCGCAACCAAACGCCATGACAAGTCTTTTTCGATGCGTTCCGATGAGATCAACCGGGCGATCGCGGGCAATATCTTACACAATACGTCATTGACTGTGGATGTCCATGAGCCGGAACTGATGATCTATGTTTCGGTGGATAAGGATTTCATCTACGTCATGGATGAAAAGGTCAAGGGTGGCGGTGGCTATCCCACGGGCATCAACGGTATGGCTTTAGTCATGATGTCGGGCGGTATCGATTCGCCGGTCGCCGCCTATCTGACGATGAAAAGAGGCTTGAAGATCGAGTGCATCCACTTCGCTTCGCAACCTTACACTTCCAAGCAGGCTTTGGATAAGGTGCTGACACTGGCGGAAAAACTCTCCGTCAGCCAGGAAGAGATCAACGTTCACATCATTCCTTTCACCGATCTGCAGCTGGCCATCTATAAACATGTCGATGAGCCGTATTGCATCACGATCATGCGCCGGATGATGTATCGCATCGCCGATAGGATATGTAAACAAAGAAAGATCAAAGTCATCACCAATGGTGAATCGATCGGTCAGGTCGCTTCGCAAACCCCGGAGTCGATCACTGTTATCGGCAAGGTGGCTGATACGTTGATCCTGAGGCCTTTGTGCATGATGGATAAGCTGGAGATCATCGATATCGCCAAGAAGATCGATACCTATGAGACTTCGATTTTGCCTTATGAAGACTGCTGTACGATCTTTGATCCGAAGAATCCGGTGACCAAACCCAAGGAAGACAAGTGTCTGCATTATGAGACGCTGTTTGATTATGAGACGCTGGTTGAAGAATGCGTAAGAAACGATCAGATCGTCAAAGTCAGCTATAGAAAGAAGGAAGATGAAGATGAATCTATATTCTAGCCGTAGGCAGCAGATCCTGAAGGCTTTTGCCGGCAATGCCGCATTGATGTTTTTCTCGGGCAAGGCCATTATGCGTTCGGAAGACGAGGCTTATCCGTTTGCGGTCAATCGCAATTTCTACTATCTGACGGGTCTCGATAAGGAGGATATGGTGCTGTTGATGTACAATATCGACGGTACGATCAGGGAGATGCTGTTTATATTGCCGTATGATGAGACTTTGGCCAGATGGGTAGGCGGTCGCATGGCGGCTGAAGAGGCTACCCGCATTTCGGGTATTGAAGATGTCAGAGACAGAAGTGAACTTGATGATACGGTAGCTTCCATTCTCAACCGGACCAGAAGAGACAACAATTTCCGTTTTTGTTTCGACCTCTGGCATTATACGATGGATCAGGAAGTTTCAATGGCTGTTTCTTATGCCAATAAGCTGAGAGAACGCTATCCTTCCTTACAGATAAAGGATATCTATCCGGTCATGACCGATATGCGTCTGATCAAGGATGAATATGAGATCAATTGTATCCGTAAGGCCATCCATACGACCAATCTGGGTATCCAGCAGATGATGCGCAGCATCAAGCCGGAACTCAATGAGATGACGATGGAAGGTGTCTTCAACTTCGTTTTGGCTCAGTCTCTATGCAAGGAAAATGCCTTCCCGTGCATTGCGGCGTCGGGTGAAAGGGCGACGATCTTACACTACGGGTCCAACGATCACGTGATGAAGGATGGCGAACTCTTCCTTTGTGACCTGGGAGCTACTCACAGCCATTATTGTGCCGATATTTCCCGTACTTTCCCGGTCAACGGCCGCTTCAGCGACAGGCAGAAAGAGATCTATCAGATCGTCCTCAATGCCCAGAAGATCGTGGAAGATAACGCCAGAGTCGGGGTCAGGATGCGCGATCTCAATCAGATGGTCGTCGATTACTATCGCCGTGAACTGCCTAAACACGGCCTCAATGAAGATGTCAGCGAATACTACTTCCACAGCGTTTCCCATCATCTGGGTCTGGATACCCATGATGTGGATGGCGGTATGGGAGCAGTCCTTAAGGCCGGCAATGTCATCACCAATGAGCCGGGTCTGTATATTGCCGATGAAGGTATCGGTATCAGGATCGAAGACGATCTGCTGATAACGGGGACGGGTTGTGAAGTTCTTTCAAAAGAGATCATCAAACAGATCGACGAGATCGAAGAATTCATGAAACAGGGGCAGTAAGAGCCCCTTTAAAAAACTTCATTTCCCAGCGAAAGATACAAAAGAGTTATTATATGGTTATGAGAAAAATGCTGATAGTGTTGTTGAACCTGATGGTCCTGATAAGTCTTTGCGGATGCAAAGACACTACTTTGCCGCTTCCCGAACTTGAGGAAGGCATGAGAGGTCAATTGGGTATCGATAAGAATATCAATGAAAGTACGATCGATAAATATTTAGGAAGAAAAGACTCCGTCTACTATGATATGCGGATGTTGAAGGATGAAGCGAATTACGAAGCCATCGGCGGGGATTCCTATCTTTCCGGTTATGTCAAGGGTTTTGAAGTCATTCCTTATCCTTATCTGTGTAATGTTGAGGGACTTCCTGAAGCGGTAGGCCAGGGATATGAGGGACCAACGCTTTTCTCAATCAAAGATGGCGAATATATCGCCAACTATGAGGAGTCCTATCACATCATCGAATCGCTTTTCCCTAAAGACAAGTACATCTTCTTAATGTGCGGGGGCGGCGGCTATGCCGGTATGACCAAACAGCTGCTGGTTGCTTTGGGTTACGATGAAAATAAGATCTACAATACCGGCGGCTACTGGTACTATCAAGGAGAAAACAAAGTCGAGACCTTCTATGAAGAAAATGACAAACGCTACTATGATTTCTCAAATGTCCCGTATCACAATATCGATCATTCGCTGTTGACACCGGTCGATGGTTACGAACCCAATACCGATAAAAAAGAAGATGACAATGTCATCGACGATGAAGAAATCTTTATTGAGATCCATGACAACGATGAGCTATCAGGACTTATTGAAGAAGTTAAGACCTTCGCCTTATATGTCTACATCCCGGGCTGTTCATCCTGTGCTTCTTTCTATCCGATCGTCAAGGAATTTGCGCAAGCCAATGATATCCCGATGTACGCCGTCGATCTGACCGCCATCTATAAGAGTAATAACCCCGTTAGTGAAAGGATCTCTTATTCACCTTCGATGTTCATCTTCATCGATGGGGAAGTAGTCGCTTATCTTGATCCTTCATCAGATGAAGATCTTACTTACTATCAGACCTTAGAAGGACTAAGCGGCTGGTTTAGTCAATATCTGGATGTTGAGATCTTAAGATCCGATACCTTCAACGAGGTCTCGGATTGCGAGAGTGCCTGTTCACTGGACGATTAAGAAAAAAGCCTTGCGGCTTTTTAAAGACATTCGTTTTTATAGAGCTCCTGGAGCCTTTGATTGGCTTGCAGGAGTTTTTCTTTATCGACTTTACAGATCTGCCTGTCGTAGGTATACAGACCGTTGATCTCGCCTTCGACATCGCTGATCTGGGTCATGATCACGGCACATAAACCGTTTCTGATCGAGGGGATTACCATCTTTTCGTGCATCTCCAGGATCTTCTCAGTGAGCTGAGCTTCCGAGTTTGCCTGGCCATAGCCCCAGGCGGAGCCTTCCTTGTTTTTGTGACCGGCTATCTCTCTGATAAAACCGCCGCATTCCGATAAAAATAAGAGCTTGTCTTTTCCTTTGAGGACCTTGTTGCGGAAGTAGATGTGATATGAATCAAAGTCGGATTTGTCGTCGAAGAACCAGCCTGAGGTCGTATCGAATAAACGATGAGGGTCTTTGGCCTTAAGGATCTCGTAGGTCTGGGAGGCATCCTGCTGACCCCAACCTTCATTGTAGATCGTGTAGCCGATGATGCAGGGGTGGGATCGCAGATGTTCGATGGTATCGCTGCTGTGCTGTAAGAAGAAGTCGTAGCGTTTTTGATTTTCGATGGGGCACCTGATCTTTGTGAAGCCGATAGTCGGAAGTATCGTATCTCTAAAGAAACGGTAGGGTCCGCTGTTGACCATATCCTGGATGACCAGAATGCCGTGCAGATCGCAATAGTAGTAGAAGGCTTCGGGTTCGACTTTGATGTGTTTTCTTAGACAGTTGAAACCGAGCTCTTTGATATTGAGGACATCCATCTCATATTCGACAGGATCTTCCGGCAGGAAGATACCGGTCTTGAAATAGCCCTGATCAAGTAAGCCATTGATGAAAAGGGGCTTGTCATTGAGATAGAAGCGTTTATAACCGCCAACATAGTCGACTTTTATCTGTCTTAAGGCGAAGTATGAACTTATCCTGTCCTTGCCGGTTTCGATCGTGAAGTGATAGAGATAGGGATCATTGACATCCCAGAGGTGGGGATCGTTTACCCTGATCGTGATATCTTTTTCTTTATAGGTTTCTTCAAAACCTTCAAAAATGATTTTAAAGCTTTGCGAGTCGGAAACGATGTGCAGGTCTACGTGATCCTTATGGCTTTCGATCTTGAGATCGTCGATGCCTTCTTTGTCGTAGGCTTCCAGCCAGACAGGCTGCCAGATGCCGGAGACCGGGGTATACCACATGCCTTTAGGCTCCTTGCATTGTTTGCCATAAGGATAAAAGAGATCGAGATCGTCTTTGGCTTTGACTTCCAGTCGGTTTTCTTTCTTTAAGAGAGCAGTGATGTCAATGGAGAAGGGCAGATAGCCTCCTTCGTGATGGATGAGGAACTTATCGTTCAAATAGACGTCGCATAGCTGATCGACTGCTCCGAAGTGCAGGATGACTTTATCATCAGATGAATAAAAGTTATCGGGCAGTGTAAAAGTCTTTTCATAATCAAGGACACTCAGATCTCCCTCATAGCCGGAAAGATCGCATTGCGGGGGAAAGGGTATCTCGATGTCTTTGCCGTTGAGTTTCCAGTTTCCGCAAAGGGAAAAGAAGGAATCTCTTTTCAACAGGGGTCTTGGATAATATGTTTCATACTTGTTCATAATCTAATTATAGCGCGGCTGTTATAATAAAAATGAAGATCAAAGGACAATAAAACCATGAAAAAGATGATCGTTTCTTTTCTTGCCGGGGTGTTTCTGACTTTGGCAGGCCTGCTTACAAATTATCTTTATTATCAAAAGAATCATACGCTTTTGCTGGCAAGAAGGATGTTTGGTGGCGAGATAACGGTCGAGACCGGATTCGGTTTAAAGATGATCCATATCTATGGGATGACACCCTTAGATTCAGGCAGTGTAAGTCTGCGTTTCGATCCTCTTTCTTTTATCATCTCGATCCTGATATTCACCATACTGATTTTTATCATCATTTCCATATTGAACAGGAAGAAATAGATCTACAGGGAGGAAAAGACAATGCCTTTAAAAGCCGCTTTTATGGTCCCGCATCCGCCGATGATCGTTCCCGCTATCGGTAGAGGCAGTGAATCGCAGATCGCAGAGACGACAGCCGCTTATGATGAAGTTGCCCGTCAGATAAGTGAACTGCAGCCTGATACGATCATCATCACCAGCCCGCATTCGATCATGTATGCGGATTATTTTCATATCTCACCCGGAAACAAGGCCAAGGGATCTTTTTCGCAATTCAATGCCCCGCAGGTAAGCTTTGAAGAAGAATACGATCAGAAACTGGTGACAAAGCTATGTGAATTGGCCAAAAAGGAGGACTTTCCGGCCGGTATTCTGGGCGAAAGGAATGCGAGTCTTGATCATGGTACGATGGTCCCGCTGTGGTTTATCAGAAAATACTATACTGGCGGAAAGATCGTCAGGATCGGTCTGTCGGGTCTGGATCTGACCAGACATTACCATTTCGGTCAAATGATCGCGAAAGCGGTGGATGAATGTGAAGTCAATGCCGTTCTCATTGCCAGTGGCGACCTCTCCCACAAACTGCAGGCTTACGGCCCTTACGGTTTTACCAAGGAAGGACCGGAATATGATGAGCGGATCATGGACGTCTGTTCCAGAGCGGCTTTTGGAGAACTGTTTGATTTTTCGGAAGATTTCTGCGACAAGGCAGCCGAATGTGGACACCGCTCTTTCGTGATTATGGCCGGAGCTTTTGACGGACACTCTGTAAAAGCGGAAAAACTCTCCCATCAGGATGTGACCGGCGTCGGTTACGGGATCTGTACCTTTTATCCTGAGGAAAAAAATGAAGACCGCCATTTCCTGAAGAAATATCAGGAAGAAGTCTTACACAAACTGGCGATCAAAAAAGAAAACTCCGATGTCTATGTCAGACTGGCAAGAGCGGCAGTTGAAGAATATGTCGTTCATGGCAAAAGAGTGGATCTCGGGGAGGCCGATGAAGAACTTCTAAAAAGTAAGGCCGGAACCTTTGTTTCGATCCATGAGAATGGACTGCTTAGAGGCTGTATCGGTACCATTTCGGCAGCGGAAGATTGTATCGGTGAAGAGATCATCTCCAATGCGATTTCCGCCTGTTCCAGGGATCCGCGTTTTGATCCGATCGGAGTTGACGAATTAAAGTGGCTGGATATCAGTGTCGATGTCCTGGGCGAGGCTGAAGATATCGATTCGATGGATCTTCTTGATACCAAACGCTACGGTGTCATCGTATCCCAGGGACGAAGCAGGGGTCTGCTGCTTCCTGATCTGGAAGGCGTCGACAGTGTGAAACAGCAGGTAGAGATCGCAGCCAGAAAAGGCGGTGTGGATCTTGATCGTCCATATCAGCTGCAGCGTTTTGAGGTGATCAGGCATGTCTAGGAGCAAACATGGCGATCTGTGATGTCTGTTTCCGCCATTGTCAGTTGAAAGATGGTCAGCTAGGTTTTTGTGGCGGCAGGATCGGCGATAAGGACGGAGTAAAAGCCTACAATTACGGCAAGATAACTTCACTGGCTCTGGATCCAATCGAGAAGAAACCCTTAAGGCGTTTCTATCCCGGCAGTATGATCCTTTCAGCCGGCAGTTTCGGCTGCAACATCCGCTGTCCGTTTTGTCAGAACTATGAGATCTCCTGGTCGAAGATCGCGCAAAGAGAGGCTCAAAGAGCGGAGTATATTTCGCCTGAAGATATGCTAAAGATCGGGCTGGGTTTAAAAGACAGAGGCAATATCGGCATCGCTTTTACTTACAACGAGCCTTTGATCGGTTATGAATATATGGTTGATTGTGGCAAGCTCTTCCATGAACAGGGCATGAAATGCGTCCTTGTCTCCAATGGCACGGCGGAATTGCCTATCCTGGAAAAACTGATCCCTTATATCGATGCGATGAATATCGATCTGAAAGGTTTCAGCGATGAATACTATGCCAATACCCTGAAAGGTGATCGCAAGCAGGTCATGGCTTTTATTGAAGAAGCGGTCAAACACTGTCATGCTGAAATAACCACGCTCATCGTGCCTGATGAAAACGACTCAAGAAAAGAGATAAGACAGTTGGCTAAGTGGATAAGCGAATTGAAAGATGATCAGGGTCATAACATCGGTCAGGATATTCCGCTTCATTTGTCACGCTTCTTTCCACGTTTTCAGATGACGGACAGAAAAGCCACGGATGTCGCTTTGATCTACGAACTGGCGGATCTGGCCCGTGAGGATCTTAATTATGTCTATACCGGCAACTGCTGAATATTGTTCCTAATGATACCTGAAAAAGCTTAATCAGATGGCGTGTTGTATAAATGCGATCAAGTCGGAAAATATGTACTATAAGTAAAGGATATGAAAAGAGTTAGCGGATCTGTTTTGGAAGAACTTCCTGCTCCGGTTTCAGAAATGATAACAGGTGCAGAAATCTATGACAGCAGCTTCTCAAAAGAAGCACGTGTTTTCTTTGTGGACAAAGAAGACGGCTTGTTTTTGAAAGAAGCTAAGGCAGGGATGTTAAAAAATGAAGCTTTGATGACATCGTTTTTTCATTCCCGCGGTTTATCTGCTGAAGTTCTTTATTATGATACGATCGGTAGTAAAGACTATTTCATTACCCGCCGGATACCTGGCGAAAACTGCATTCATGAAATGTATCTCAAAGATCCTGAGAGATTATGCGACACGATCGCAGGACGGCTAAGATCTCTTCATGAAACGGATCCTTCAGGTTGTCCGGTTTTAAACAGGATCGAAACATATAGGAATTCTGTATTGAAAGGTATTAAAGGAAATAATTATGATCTGGATCTGTTTGAAGGGATCTGGGATTTTGGATCTGTTGATGAGGTGATCGATATGGCAAGACAGGGTCTTTCAAAGCTTAAAGCGGAGGTTCTGATCCATGGCGATTATTGTCTTCCCAACATCATTTTGAATAAGTGGCGGTTTTCCGGATTTATCGATGTCGGCAATGGCGGTTTGGGAGACAGACATATAGATATTCTATGGGGAATATGGACGTTGAAATACAATCTTAAAACGGCAGAATATACTGACCGTTTCAAGGATGCCTATGGTCGGGATATCATTGATGATAATAAATTAAGAGTGATAGCCGCGATGGAAATAGTTGGCGGTTAAAACTGATGATCATGAAAAAAGTACTGTTTGTATGTCACGGCAATATCTGCCGCAGTGTGATGGCTGAATACATCGCCAAAAAGTATCGCGATGATCTTTATTGCGAGTCAAGAGCTGTTTCCTATGAAGAAGAAGGAAATGATATCTATCCGCCGGCCAAGAGATGTCTGGATAGACATGGCATCCCTTATCAGAAACATCACGCCCGAAGGATAGATCAAAAGGATTATGAAAGATTTGATGTGATCTATGTGATGGACGGCTACAATATGCGTCTGATTAAGCGGATCATTGATGATAGGGATGACAAGATCAGAATGTTAAGTTGCAAAGAGATCGAAGATCCCTGGTATACCGATAACTTTGAAGAAGTTTATATGTTAACTTCCTGAAATTTTGACACTCAAATCATTTATTGTTTATGGAATCGGCTTTGATCAGCCGGTTTTTTATGGTGTTGGCTCTGTCGATTACTGTAGAAGCGTTCATGTCAAAGGCTTTGAGTATCTTCTTTTGTAC